>JARIBS010000028.1 GCA_029257385.1 Thiorhodococcus sp. | reverse complement strand
CCATCCTTGCCGCCGCCGTAGTCACCCACGGTCAGGCCAGAGTTGGAGAGATTGTCGTCCGTTCCGCGCTCGATGTTGATCGCCTTGTCGGAGTTGAGCGTGAACTCACCGACAGCAATCACTGCAGTATCGGCAGTCATGCCGCCAAGAGACAACCCCACCTCACTACCATTTGCGGCAGTCGCAAATGTGAGTGAAATGTTCCTTCCATCATCGGCAACGAGCTGGACGCCGCCACCGTTGGCTGAACCGTTCTCGCCGGTGTCGACCGCGCGCACTCCGGTTTGGTCGGATTTTGCATTCACTGCTTCCACGAACGCCTGGCGGTTGGCGCTCATATCCGAACCGTTAAGGGTTGTCACAGAATCAAGGGCCACTCCATTGATGGTCGCCGCCACGGTGCCGCCGCCATTCGTTTGAACTTGATCATTCGTCGCGACGTTCTGGTTGACCACCGCCGTGACGCCAGTTTTATCCGAGACCGCATTGAACGCGGCCGCCTTGGCGATGGCGCTATACTCACCGCCCGCCGAAGATGCCGTATCGTCTGTCGCGACAGAGGGTCCGACCGACACGCCATTGACAAGAACGTTACCGGCCGCCATCGCGACGGCACTATCGGCAAGCTTCGAGGACACTTGCGTCGAGGTTCCGCTATAGGTGCCTTCCATGAAACCCGCATCGCTGGCATTACCCGTGGCGCCGGACGTGATATTGATCTCCTTGCCGCCCGAGGAGACCAGTGTCACGGTGCCGCTGGCTAACGTGGTCTGGCTCACGCCGTCGGTAATTTGAAGACCCGTATTAGCAGCCGTCAGATTAGCGTCAGTCTCCAGCGCGATGTTGCGCCCATCCGCCGCCGTCAGGGTGATGCCCCCGTTGTCGGTTCCGGTATCGGTCGCGGTGACGCCTGTCTGCTCGGATTTCAGATTGATCGCTTTCACGATGCCATCGCGGGTGGCCGCATTATCATTAGCGGCGGTCGACAGATTGATACTGACCCCATTCAGCGTAACCGCTCCAGCAGCAGCGGCGCCTGCCGTCATAGCCGCCCCACCGAGCTTGGTCTCACCTACAACTGCCGTGACACCGGTCTGATCGCTCTTGGCGTTAATGGCCGCAGCCGTCGAAATGGCACTACTGCTCTTGCCGGCGGACGAGGCGGTATCGGCAGCCGCCGTCGCGCCGTCGATCGCGATTCCGTTGATCACGAGGTCGCCCGTGCCCAGAGAGGTGGCGTTGCCGACTGCTGTCGTAAGGTCCGCACCCGTCGCGGTCCGGCCAACCGACCCCACGCCCGCTGTGTCCGCCACGCCCAGCGACTTGGTATCCATCGCCCCGATGCTGATGCCGATCGTCTGACCGGCCTCGGCGCCGATCTGCAGCTTGACCTCCTGAGATGAGCCGTCCAACAGGTTCAACCCATTGAAATTGGTGCTGGTGGAGATGCGGTCGAGTTCCTTGATCAACTGCTCGGTCTCGGCCTGGAGGGTCTTGCGGTTACCGCTGTCGTAGGTGCCGTTGGCGGACTGCACCGACAGCTCGCGCATGCGCTGCAGAATGTTGCCGGACTCGCTCAAGGCACCTTCGGCGGTCTGGATCAGCGAGATACCGTCGTTGGCGTTGCGCGTGGCCTGGTTGATGCCCTTGATCTGCGAGGTCAACTTGCTCGCGATCGCCGCGCCTGCGGCATCGTCCTTGGCGGAGTTGATGCGCTTACCGCTGCTCAACCGCTCCATGGCGGTATTCATGCTGTCGGATGCTTGGGTCAGCTTGTTCTGGGCATTGAGCGAGCTGATGTTGGTATTGATGAACATGGCCATGGGTGCTCTCCTGTCAGTGTACTATCCGGCGCCCTGCTGAGGATCAGCGCTAAGCTGCGCGGTAAAGATTTCGGGTTCGCTGAGGTTATCGACCGCTCGGCCAAAACCTTGAGCGCATCCGACGCCCCAGGTATCGGCACCGCCCACCATTCGCGCAGAGTGTGACGTGGTCCACGCAATGGGTGAGTGTCAACGTTCTGCACGGGTCAATGCCCATCCGGCGGGGAGCACATGCGGCCTAAAGAAACGCTCGGCGGCGCCGTTAACCCGTCTGTGAATGAGGCGGCTGCAGAATGCACACCCGTCTTTCGGCGCGGATTTCAAGTCGGAGAAACGAGGAAGCCATGTACGCGATGCGTAAACAAATCAATCAGTACCGTCAGTCAGGTCCGATGGCCGAAGCAGCCATGGCCGATCCGCATCGGTTGATCCAGATGCTGTTCGAGGGCGCGTTGGAACGCATCGCCGTAGGGCGCGGGGCCATGCTCAACGGCAATATCCGCATCAAGGGCGAGCAAATCGGACAGGCAATCTCGATCATCGACTCTTTGCGCGCCATGCTCGACCTCGAACAAGGCGGTGAGCTGGCAGAGCGGCTGTTCGCGCTCTATGAGTACATGGCGCGACGGCTGCTCCAGGGCAGCCTGCACAATGACCCAGAGCCGTTTGCCGAAGTGGCGCGGCTGCTCTATGAGATCAAGGCCGGATGGGACGGAGTACCGGCGCAGCTGCGCAAAGCCTCTTGATAGCGCGCGCGCTCAGACTGGCTCTGGCTCCTGAAACTGCAGCGCGGCAAGCCGGGCATAGAGACCATCTTCGGCCATGAGCGCGGCGTGACGCCCGGAGGCCAGGATGCGGCCCTGATCTAGCACCAAAATGCGATCGGCGTTGCGCACGGTCGCCAGACGGTGGGCGATGACGATTGTGGTGCGTCCATGCATGAGCCGTTCGAGCGCATCCTGAACCAGGCGCTCGCTCTCGGCATCAAGGGCGCTGGTCGCCTCATCGAGCAGCAGCAGCGTGGGGTTGCGCAAAATGGTGCGGGCGATGGCGATGCGCTGGCGCTCGCCACCCGACAAACGCACCCCGCGCTCACCGAGATAGGTATCGAAACCCTCTGGAAGACGCTCTATAAACTCCGCAGCATGCGCGGCCTCGGCGGCACGACGCACGTCGGCATCGCTGGCGCTGTCCATGCCGTAGCGGATGTTCTCCCAGGCACTGGCCCCGAAGATGATCGGATCTTGCGGAACCAGTGCGATACGACTGCGTAGATCTCTGGGGTCGAGCTGGCGGATGTCGACCCCATCGAAGCGGATCGTCCCGGCCTGCGGATCATAAAAGCGCAGTAGAAGCTGAAAGAGCGTGGATTTTCCGGCACCCGATGGACCAACCAGCGCCAGATGCTCACCCGGCTCAATGCGCACCGAGAGCCCATCCAGCGCCGGGGTGTCCGGGCGCGATGGATAGACGAACCGCAGCCCTTCGAGTTCGATCTGCCCGAGCGCCTTGGCAGGCAGCGTCTCAGGCAGTTGCGGCGGCAAAATAGCCGGGTGGATCTCCAGCAACTCCATCAGACGCTCGCTCGCCCCGGCCCCGCGCAACAGTTGGCCGACCAGATCGCTCAACGAACTCACCGCCCCGGCGACCACGATGGCGTAAAACAAAAAGGCCGACAGCTCACCGCCGCTGATAACGCCATTGAGCACCTGATGACCGCCGAACCAGAGCACCACGCCGATGGCCCCGAAGGTCAGCAGCGTGGTAACGCCCGCAAGCGCGGCGCTACTCATCGAGCGGCTCATGGCCACGTCGAAAGCGGCCTCGACCTGATCGCCATAACGGCGGCTGTCGACCGGCTCGTGACAGAACGCCTGCACGGTGCGGATGCCATGAATGACCTCATCGACATACGCGCCGACATCGGCGATGCGGTCCTGACTGGCGCGCGAGAGGCGCCGTACCCGCCGCCCCATGATCCAGGCCGGGCCGATCACCAGCGGCAATCCCGCCAGCACCATGCCGGTCAGGCCGGGGCTGGTCAACGCCAGCATCACCACTCCGCCGATGACCATCATCGATGCACGCAGCGCCATCGCCAGGGTCGAGCCGACCACCACTTGCAGCAGCGCCGTATCGCTGGTCAGGCGCGAGATGATCTCACCCGAGCGGGTCGTCTCGAAGAAGCCCAGATCCAACCCCAGCACACGCTCGAAGACCGCCTGGCGCACATCCGCCACCACCCGCTCGCCGATCCAGTTGAGCAGATAGCTGCGTACCACCATGGCGGCTGCGATGAGCACCACGACGCCGAGAAACAGCACCAGCGAATGGTTGAGCGCATCGGTCGAGCCGGTGCCTAGCCCTGAGTCGACGACCACCCGGATCACCTGCCCGAAGGCCAGCACCGACCCGGCGGCGACGACCAGGGCCACCAGCGCCAGGGTCAGCCGCCCGAGATAGGGCCGGGTAAACTGGAGCAGACGCATCAGCGAACCCAGATGGCGGGTTGTGGGCCGGTTGATGGTGGAAGCGGAAGGCTCGGACATAGCGGGTCTCACTACAATGGAAGGACGTGGCTTGACTGGAAATTATCAGAAGATTAATGGATATCCGCGATGAGATATGGGGGCGTTTCCTATTTCCTCGCAACACCGCAGAGCAGTGTCACGCGTAGACGGGTAGAATTCCGCCCATTGCCCACTGCCGCCTAAGAAATGAACCCCAAACGCCGTCTTCCCGCCGAGTGGGAGCCTCAAAGCGCGATCATGCTCACCTGGCCCCACGCCGACAGCGACTGGGCCGTTCAGCTCGAGCGTGTCGAAACGCTCTATGCTGAACTCACCACGCTGATCAGTGGCTACCAACCCGTACTCATCGTCTGCCGGGATACCGAGCATGCCGGGCAGGTGCGCGCGCGTCTTGCCACGGCTGGTGCGCACTCCGTGCGTGTGCGACTGGGTATTGCACCCAGCAACGATACCTGGGCGCGCGATCATGGTCCCATCACCGTTCTGACCGAGCACGATCGGCCGTTGCTGGTGGACTTTCGGTTCAACGGCTGGGGCGGGAAATTTCGTGCCGATCGCGACAATCAGATCACCAGGCGTCTGTTTGAGCAGGGCGCGTTCGGTGATTGTCCGCGCGAGACGAGCGCGCTGGTGCTCGAAGGCGGCGCGATCGAGAGCGATGGCCAGGGGACGCTGCTCGCGGTCAGCCGGACGTTGATCGATCCGCTGCGCAATCCCGGCTGGACACGCGCTGACATCGAGCGGGCGCTGCGTGCGCGCCTCGGCATCCGTCATTTTCTCTGGCTGGAGCATGGCGCCATCAGCGGCGACGATACCGACGGACATATCGACACCCTCGCCCGCTTCTGCGACGCGCGCACCATCTGTTATACGCGCAGCGAAGACCCGCGCGACGCCGACCATGCCGAACTCGCCGCCATGGAACGCGAACTCATGGCGTTGCGCGATCCGGCGCGGCGCCCTTACCGGCTCGTGCCGCTGCCCGCGCCCAAGCCGTTGCTGGATGAAGATGGCCGGCGTCTTCCAGCAGGCTATGCCAATTTTCTCATCATCAACGGGGCGGTGCTGCTCCCGGTCTATGGCGATCCGGCGGATGCGCGCGCCAGCGCCATAGTGCGCAAACTGTTTCCCGAGCGCGCGATCCTCACGCTCGACTGCACACCACTGATTCGCCAGGGCGGCAGTCTACATTGCATCAGCATGCACCTCCCGGCGGGAGCCAACGACACCGTCGGGATACAAGCGCGCGGCTAAAACTGGCACACTTGGCGATCGAGGCGAGAGACCGGCAGCTGAGGCGCCGGTCGTCATTTCATTACCGAGGCCAACGCCAGCATGAACGACGCAGTCAAGTACCTGCTTGATGAGCAGCATCTTCCCCGTTTTTGGTACAACATCAACGCCGATCTCCCGGTGCCGCTGGACCCGGTCCTGCACCCCGGCACGCAGCAGCCGATCACTGCCGATGAGCTGAGCGTGATCTTTCCGCGCGGGGTCATTGAGCAGGAGATGAGCACCGAGCGCGAGATCGAGATTCCCGAGCCGGTGCGCGAGGTGCTGCGTCAATGGCGCCCCTCGCCGCTGTATCGGGCGCGCCAACTGGAAAAGGCGCTGAACACGCCGGCCAAGATATTTTATAAATACGAAGGCGTCAGCCCCACCGGCAGCCACAAAGCCAATAGCGCCATCGCCCAGGCCTTCTACAACAAGGTCGAAGGCGTCAAGCGCATCACCACCGAGACCGGCGCGGGTCAGTGGGGATCATCACTTGCACTGGCGGGGTCGTTCTTTGATCTCGAAATTTTGGTCTACATGGTCAAGGTGAGCTACCACCAAAAGCCTTACCGGCGCGCCTTCATGGAGACCTTCGGCGCGCAGTGCATCGCAAGCCCCAGCGACACGACCGAGTCCGGGCGCGCAATCCTGGCCGAGCATCCAGACAGCAACGGCAGTCTGGGGGTCGCCATCAGCGAGGCCGTGGAACTCGCCGCGCAGCGCGATGACACCAAGTACGCCCTTGGCAGCGTGCTCAATCACGTCCTGCTGCACCAGAGCGTGATCGGGCTGGAAGCGCAAAAGCAGATGGAAATGGCCGACGCCTATCCGGACATGGTCATCGGCTGCACCGGTGGTGGGAGCAATTTCGCCGGAATCGCCTTCCCCTTCCTCGGCGAGCAACTGCGTGGCGGGCGCAAGGTGGAGCTGATCGCGGTCGAGCCATCGGCCTGCCCGACGCTGACCAAAGGGACGTTCGCTTACGATTTTGGCGACACTGCCCACCTGACCCCGCTATGCAAGATGTATACGCTCGGCTCAAGCTTTATGCCGCCGGGCTTTCACACCGGCGGGCTGCGCTATCATGGCATGGCGCCGCAGATCAGCCATCTGGCCAAGCTCGGCTATATCACCCCGCGCAGCTACAATCAGTTGGAGTGTTTCGCCGCGGGCATCCAGTTCGCCAAAGCCGAGGGCATCATCCCGGCGCCTGAGGCCAATCATGCGGTGCGTGCGGCAATTGCCGAGGCCGAGCAGTGTCGCGAGACCGGCGAGGCCAAGACGATCCTCTTCAACCTCAGCGGTCACGGCCATTTCGATATGCAAGCGTATATCGATTATCTGGGCGGCAAGCTCCAAGACATCACCTACGCCGAGGACGAGATTGCCATGGCGCTCGCCGGTCTGCCATCGATCGGTTGATACGCCCCGCCAACCAACCATGTCTACGCGCGCCCAGCAAGGAGACTTTTGGATGCAACGCCCCTGGTCAGCGCTGGTGCGCTCGGTGTTATTGGTGGTCGCGCTCGGTGCGGCCTGGTTAGCGCTCGCGGACCAGACGCAGCCGCCTCAGGCAGCGGATTCGACGCTCGAAACGCTCAAACAACTCCAACATCAGCTCGAACGGCTCAGAAACCGCGTCCAAGGCATGGAGGGCAAGCTCAGGGACTCGGCGCTCGCCCGCAAGAGCGCGGATCAGGCACGCATGGGGGCCGAGCGCCAACTGGCTGAAAGCACCCAGGAGCTTGATGCGCTGCGCACTGCAGGGCAGGCGTTGGAGACGCGCCAAGCCGAACTCGAGCGGCGTCTCGCCGAGCAGCTGGCGCTGGCCGAGCAGCAGACGGCTGCGTTGCAGGCCGAGCGCGCGCGCGCAAGCGCCCTGACCGAGCGCATCCAGGCGCTCAGCCGCCACGTACCGCAAGCCGACGGCGGGACACTCACCGCAGCGGCGGCGCGCCAGTCTGCTGCGGCGGCTTTTGCGCTGTTGGATGTAGACGCCGAGTCGCCTGCGCGTGCGGACCACGACCCAGCGCTTGCAAAGGCTCAGATGAAGCTGCATCGCCATCAGCTCAAGCTGGCGAGCGTGAGCGATGCGCAAGGCCTCTATCGGGTGCGCGCCAAAGACACGTTGGCGTCGATCAGCGATCGTTTCTATGGCACCAGTGCGCGGTGGCGCGCACTCTACGAGGCCAACCGCCATGTACTGGCGGACCCCAACCGGCTGGTACCGGGCATCACACTGATCATTCCTTGATCGATCGCGCAGGCGCCGCTATCAGGTCTGATGCGTCTCGGCGCACTGTCTCTCCAGCACGGTCGATAGCAATAAGCTCACCAGCACGAAGGCCAGGAAGAGATAAAAACCCGGCTCGAGCGCAGTACCGTTGGTGGTCAACACCTGTGTGCTCGCGGCGTCATCGACACGCGCCAAGCCGCGGAGCTGGCTCGACACTAGACCATCGAATCCGATATAGGCCATGAACATGGCCACCACCAACACGTCGGCCATCGACCATTTGCCTGATCTGAGGGCGAAAAAGCGTACCCAGGACGAGGCCCGCGCCTGTCTGAAATCGACAGCGTAGACATAGGTCGCAATCAGTTTGATGGCCGGGAAGATGACGCTAAACAGCATCAACAGCAGCGCGACCAACAGCATATCCACTGCGCCCGTTTCGGCAAGGATGCGCGCCACATCGATAATGCTTTTGGTCTGAAAATAGAGTACCTGATCGGTGAATATGATCGGCTCGTCGAGCAAGACCAGCGTCAATGTGCCGATACGGGCATCGATTTCGAGCATGGGCGTCAGGATTCCGCCCAGCAGCAAGAGCAGGCTTGCGCCCATCAGGAGCAGCAGCTTGAACGCATCGACGCTGGCGCCATCCGATTTGGCGGGTCGGCCCGCGACGGGGGCACTCAGACACAGCCACAAGAGCAGCACCAACAGGCCCGCCAAGAGACCCAGACGGGTGTTTAGCGGTCCCTGCTTGGCGTCGATCTCGTCGGTGAGCAACCGGGCGCAGGTTGTGGTATCAGCGCAGGCATGGCGCGCGAGCACGGCATCCAGCGCCGTGCGGTCGACCTTGGCAAAGTTGGCCGTCGAGGCTTGACGAACGAGCGCGATGAGCCGCGCGCTGATCTCCTGCTTGGTCGCGGGCTGGCTCAACTGCTCCACGACCGTTTCGGCATAACGCGGGACTTTCTTGCGCAGCGCCTCGAAATCGATCAGCAGATCCTGCACGCTTTGTTGCAGAGCGCCTTGGAGCTGATCGACCCAGGTTCCGCCGCTGTTGAGGTTGCGCTGGCGCAGGGTGCGTTCTATCTCCACCAACATGCTGTCGAGCACCTGTTCGACGACCTCGACGACCTGCGCGCGATTGTCCTCAGTCAGCTCGAACTCACCGACGCGTTTCTCGATCACGGTGGAGATGCGCGCAACCCACTGATCGGCGTCCAACAGCCCATAACGGACGTGCTGCAGTTCAGCGCGATCGCTCTTGAGCAGCTTGACGCGATTGAGATCGCCGATGAGCTGCACCAGCACGATCGCAGCACCGATAAACAGCAGGATAGCGACTGCGCGCTTGATGACCTGGAGCGACGTATTCATCAAGATACTATGGCGTTGGCGTTGGCGTTGGCGGGGATTGCGCCCGCAGGATCTCGGCGAGATCACGGCTGAAATCGGCGAGCGTTTCACTGAGCGCAGCGATCATGGCATTGTCATCTGCCGGTGGCGGGATCGGGCGGCGATAGGACTGCTCACGCACACCGAGCACCTGATCGATAGCGGCGTCGAGCAGCGTCCAGCGGACCTTGAGCAGCGCTTGACCATCGGCGGTGCCCTCGAACGCCAGCACCTCGGCGGCGATGCGAAAATCGAGCGGGTAGCGGATCTCGCTCGGCAGGATGATGATCCGGCTCGTGCCCAGCAGCGCGACCAGATTCTCGCTCCACACCCGCAGAAAATCATCCTGCAACGTGCCTCCCCAGCGGCTGAACTCATCGAGCGCCAGACGATTGTCGCTCAGACGCGAGACGATCTGCGGGCGGTCGAGAAACACTGGGAAAGTGACCGGGCCAAGCCCGACCCCCAACCCATCCGCTGTCGGTGCCGCGCCACGCGTCTCGCCTGGCAGGGGCGAGAGGGTGTAGAAGGTCGAGGGCGGCGTGCTCGCACAACCCGCCAGCAACAACACCGCCACGACGGCCAGAACACGCCAGATCGGCTGCAACATTAACGTCCCCTCCCTTTACCCTGCAACAACGCCTCGGGATGGCGTTGTAGATAATCCGCCATCAGCCGCACCGAGCGCGCCGCAGTCGAGACCTCCCGGAGCATGCGTTGCATCTCAATATAGACCGGCGAGCTGTCGGAGATCATCGCCTTGGCGCTCTTGAGCGTCGCCGAGGTCTCCTTCAAGGTCGTGGCCAGCTCGGGGGCGATGTCCTCGTTGAGCCGCGCGGCGATCTTGCGCACCTCAGTCAGCGTGCTCTCAAGCTCGGTGATGGCGCCCGTGAGTTCTTTAGAATTGACTAATTGGTTGACGCCCGAGGCGGTTTCGCTGAGATCGCGGCCAATCTGCGCGATGGGAACGGCCTCGAGCTTGTCGAGCACGTTGTTGACCTTCGTCGTCAGTGCCTCGAGCGTTGTCGGAATGGTGGGGATCACTTCATAGCCGTTGTAGCGCTGTAACTGTTCGGGCGTCACATCGGCATATAAGTCCAGATCGACATAGAGTTCGCCGGTGACCAGACTGCCGGATTTTATCTGACCGCGTAGACCCTGATCGACCATATGTGCAATCAGCGGTTTCTGTGCCGGCAGGGGCTGGTCGCTCGCGATACCGATGCGGTCGGGTTCGATTTCGATCAGCACCGGAATCCTAAAGCGCAGATGCTCGGTGTCGAACTGGAGCTGGATATCGAGCACGCGACCGATATCGATGCCTTTGAGCAGCACCTGCGAGCCCAAGCGCAATCCGCGCACCGAGCCTTCGACAAACAGCAGGTAGCGCTCTTTGCGCGAATAGGTCTTGGCATAGGCCGCCTCGCGGGTCGGATACAGTGGAAACGTATCGGGCAGCGTATCGGGCACTGTGTCCAGATCGAGGGTGTCTGGATTGTCGAGCGCCACGCCGCCGATCAGGATCGACAACAGCGACTGGGTATCGACCTTGAGTCCCGCGCCAGAAAGTGAAAAGTCGATGCCGCTGGCGTTCCAGAACCGGGTGTTGGGTGTGATCAGCGCATCATGCGGCGCGGCGAGAAACACCTCGATGCTGACCGCCTGCTTGTCGGTGTCGAGCGTATAGCCGACCACCTGCCCGACCTGGATCTGGCGATAGTAAACAGGCGAGCCGATGTTGAGCGAGCCGAGCGAGGGTGCGCGCAGCGTGAACATCTCACCGGTCTCGGATGTGGTGATGATCGGGGGCACTTCGAGACCCTTGAAGTCGCGCATCGAGCGCCCTTCCGTGCCTGGATCGAGCGCGATATAAGCACCTGAGAGCAGGGTATCAAGCCCCGAGACACCGCTGGCGGTCACGCGCGGGCGCTCGACCCAGAAGCGGGTGTTCTCGGTCAGGAACTCGGAGAAGGCATGCTTGAGTTCAGCGGTCACGATGACGGTCTTGAGGTCGCCGCTGACATCGATGGAGGTGACCTGACCAATCTCCACGTCCTTGAACTTGACTTTGGTCTGACCCGCCGAGATTCCCGACGCGGTCTTGAACTCCACCCTCACAGTCGGTCCTTTCTCTGCGAGCGTTTTGACCGCCAGCCAGACCCCGATCGCGACCGCGACCAGCGGGACCAGCCACACCAGCGAGAGACTGCTGCGGCGCCTGGCGACTGCGCTAGGGACTGGCTCAGACGGGTTGTTCGCCGAGCCGCGAGGCGCGTTTCCCTGACCCTGGCGGGGCTCCGACATGCTCGCGCTCCAAGACATCCCAGATCAGTCTGGGATCAAATGACATGGCCGCGAGCATGGTAATGATCACGACCCCGCAAAAAAAGATGGCGCCCGCCTCCGCCTGAATGCTCGCCAGATTCCCGAGCCGTACTAGGGCCACCAGAATGGTCACCACATAGATATCGACCATCGACCAGCGTCCGATTGTCTCGGTGATGCGATAAAGCCGGGTGCGCTCGCGCGCGCTCCAGGCACTGCGTAACTGAACCGAGATCAGCAGCACCACGAGGATCAACAGCTTCAACAGCGGGACGAAGATACTGGCGATGAAAACCACCAGCGCCAGTGGCCACATGTCGTGCGCCATGAGAAAAATGACACCGCTATAAATGGTATCCGATTGAGTGCGCCCGAGCGAGGTCACGGTCATGATCGGCAGCAGATTGGCCGGCACGTAGAAGACAATGGCGGCAAGCACCAGCGCCCAGGTCCGCTGCAGGCTTTTGGGCTTGCGCCGGTGCAGCACATCGGTGCAGCGTGGGCAGCGCAAGCGGCGCCCGTCGCGCACGGCAGCACTGGGGTGCACTAACAGCTCGCAGACGCCGCAGACGCGGTGATCATCGCCGGGGCGCACTGGTGGCGAGGTATCCGTCAGCACCGGCATCCGCGACCACACCAGATCGGGGTCCAGGGCCGACTGCGCCGCAGCCAGCACCAGAATGAGCACGCCGAAAGCAAACAGCGAGATGCCTGGGATAATGGTCGCCATTTCCGCGAGCTTCACCACCGAGACCAGGATGCCGAGCATGAAGACATCCATCATGCCCCAGGGGGTCAGTGTGCGCACGAACCTGAAGATGCGCGGCAGCCACGCCGGCATGCGCCCCAGCTTGAGCGGGATGAGCACCACCAGCAGCAAGGCCAGTTGCAGTCCGGGAGCCAGAACACTGGTAAAGAGTACGACGCCGGCGATGAACCAGTTGCCGCCCTGGTAGAGATCGACGACGCCGGTCACCAGAGTCGTCTGAGTCGCCTGCCCCTGCATCGAGAAAGATAGAAACGGAAAGCTGTTGGCGACGATGAACAACACGATCCCAGCGAGGGTGAACGCCAGGGTGCGATTGAGGCTATCCGGGCGGTCGCGATGGAGGACACAGCCACAACGCGGGCACTCGGAAGAACCGCCAGCAGGCAGGGGTGCGCTGTGCTGAAGCAGCCCGCATTCAAGACATTCGGTGAGTGTGTTGTGATCCATCGGGTGTGTTCAGGTGCCGCAGAATGTCTGGCGTACGACCTCATGAGGCTGCGGCGGGTGTGTGAAGGCGGCGTACTCGGGCCGTTCTTCCCATGGGTGCGCGAGTGCTTCCAGCAGCCTCTCGAACGGTGCGAAATCGCCCTCGACTGCGGCCTCGAGCGCCGCCTCGACCCGGTGATTTCGCGGGATGATCGCCGGATTAGCTCCACGCATCCGAGCCGCCCGCTTGGCTGGACTGAGCCGCTCCCGAGCGAGGCGCGCACGCCAATCGGCGGCCCAGGCATCGAAGGCCGCCGGATCGCTAAACTCGGCCCGGACGCGCTCATCTGAGCCATCAACAGCATCGCACAGCGCACGAAAGCCGTTGGTGAAGTCCGTGCCAGTCTTGGCCATCGCCCCCAGGAACCCGGCGATCAGCCCAGCATCGTCCGTCTCGCTTTCCAGCAACCCCAGTTTGGCCCGGAAGACCTTCAGATAGGCATGCTCGAAGCGTTCGGGAACGGCGTCGATCATGGCCTGCGCCATCTTAGCGGCCGTGTCCGTATCCGCATCGATAAGCGGCAGCAGCGTTTGTGCCAGACGGGCGAGATTCCAGTGCGCGATATGCGGCTGGTTCGCGTAGGCATAGCGCCCGCCGTGGTCGATCGAGCTATAGACGGTGGCTGGATCATAGGTATCCATGAAGGCGCAGGGACCGTAGTCGATGGTCTCCCCCGCGATGGACATATTGTCGGTGTTCATCACGCCATGGATGAAGCCCACGCCCAGCCAGTGCACAACCAACTCGACTTGGCGTTCAACGACCGCATCGAGCAGCGCCAGATAAGGCCGCTCGGCCGCCAGCGCATCGGGATAGTGTCGCGCAATCACATAGTCGGCAAGCCGTGCGAGCGCATCGCTGTCCCCGCGCGCGAGAAAATACTCGAAGGTGCCAATACGCACATGGCTCTGCGCCACGCGCGTGAGCACCGCGCCCGGTAGCGCGCGCTCGCGATAGACCATCTCACCCGTGGTCACCGCCGCGAGCGAGCGGGTCGTGGGGATGGCCAGTGCGTGCATCGCCTCGCTGAGAATGTACTCGCGCAGCACCGGGCCAAGCGAGGCGCGTCCATCGCCCGCGCGGGAGAAAGGTGTACGGCCCGAGCCTTTGAGCTGGATGTCGAAGCGCTCGCCCGAGGGCGCCACGATCTCCCCGAGCAGAATCGCACGCCCATCGCCGAGCTGCGGCACGAAATGACCGAACTGGTGACCGGCATAGACCATGGCCAGCGGATCCGCACCCTCGGGCACCTGATTGCCCGCAAGCATCGCCAGCCCTTGCGGCGTGCCCAGCGCGGCCGCATCGAGACCGAGCTGGTGCGCCAGCGCCGCATTGAGTTTGACCAATCCTGGCTGCTTCACCGCGACCGGCGGTAAGCGCGCATGGAAGCGCTCTGGCAAGCGGGCGTAGCTATTGTCGAAGGTAAAGGTCATCGGCGCGCTCCAATTGTTGGAACTACTTCAATTGGGGCCATCAAGCCCCAACCGAAAGAGCGCGCGTCCACACTTGCCTCGCCCCAGGTTCAGCGCCATAGTTGCGCCATGACTTCCAGCGTCGCACTCTACGAAGCACTCACCACGGCCCCCGATGAGCGCACCCGCGCGCGTCTCATCGCCGAGGCATTCGAGCGTCTCGATGAACGCTATCCGCACCTGCCGGACTTGGCGACCCAGGGGCACGCTCGCGAGAGCGAGCTGCGCTTGCGCAAGGAGATCGAGCAAGTCCGCGCCGAGTTGCGCGAGACTGAACTGCGCCTGCAAAAAGAGATCGAGCAGGTTCGCGCCGACCTCAAAGCGGACATTGAGCGGTTCCGTGCCGATCTCAAAACGGACATTGAGCAGGTCCGCGCCGATCTCAAAGCGGACATTGAGCAGGTCCGTGCCGAGCTTAAAGCGGACATCGAACAGATCCGCGCCGAGTTGCGCGAGACCGAACTACGTCTGCAAAAGGAGATCGCGCATATCAAGATCGACATTCTCAAGTGGCTGATTCCACTGATGTTCGCTCAAGTCGCCGCGATTGCCGCGTTGGTTAAGCTGTTGTGACGCAATCAACAAACCGACGGTGCGTTCACACCAAATGGGTCGCGGGCTGCGTGCAGGGCTAGAGCGCACCGACGCCTGGCTTCTCGAGAATGCCGGTATCTCAAGGCGCCAGGGAGCGGAATCAGGGGGTTATAGTGAAGTTCATCCACGCGGCAGATATACACCTCGATAGTCCACTGCGGGGGCTGGAGCGCTACGAAGGCGCACCGGTGCAAGCGCTGCGTGGAGCGACCCGCAAGGCGCTCGAGAACCTCGTCGACCTGGCGCTCGAACAGGCCGTGGCCTTCGTGCTGATTGCTGGCGATCTCTACGATGGCGATTGGAAGGACTACAACACCGGCCTGTTCTTCGTCCGCCAGATGGGCCGATTGCACGCGGCGGGCATCGACGTCTATGTGGTCGCGGGCAATCACGATGCGGCCAGTCAGATCACCCGTGTGCTACAGCCGCCGGAGAATGTACACCTCTTCGCTACCCGCGCCCCGGAAAGCATCGTCCGCGAAGCCCTCGGTGTGGCGATCCACGGCCAGGGGTTTGCCACGCGCGCGATCACCGAAGACCTCACCCAAGCCTATCCACAGGCGCACACCGACCTGTTTAATATCGGCTTACTGCATACCTCGCTCGACGGCCGTCCAGGCCATGCCACCTACGCTCCCTGCTCGCTCGACGGTCTGCGCACACGCGGCTACGACTACTGGGCGCTCGGGCATGTACACCGGCACGAAATCGTCTCGCGCGATCCCTGGGTGATCTTCCCCGGCAACCTTCAGGGGCGGCATGTGCGCGAGAGCGGCATCAAAGGCTGCTGTCTGGTCGAGCTTGATGACGGTCGTGTCTCAAGCGTTACACACCACCCGCTCGACCTGGCGCGCTGGCATGACTGCGCGGTCGATCTCACCGGCGCCCGCACGCTCGAAGACGTCTATGAACGCACGGGCGTGGCGCTGAGCGCGGCGCTCGCTCAGGCCGATGGACGCTTGCTCGCGGTGCGGCTGCGACTGCGTGGTGCCTGTAGCGCGCATGCGCGTATCCGTGCGGCGCGTGAGCAGGTCATCAACAACTGCCGCGCGATTGCCAGCACACTCGGCGGCGAGGCCATCTGGATCGAGCAGATCCGTATCGAAACCCATCACGGTCAGCGCGCCTCTGAGGCGCTGGCGCGTGAAGACGCTTTCGGCGGCCTGCTGCGGGCAATTCGCGACCTCAAGTTCGATGCGCACCAGCTCGAAACGCTCGGCACCGAATTCGCCGATCTCACTGCAAAACTGCCACCCGAACTGCACACCGGTGATGATCCCTTTGACCCCACCGCCCCGGACTTTTTACGTGACTGTCTCGAAGACGCTCAGGCGCTGCTTTTAGAGCGGCTCCTCTCACAAGCCGGGTCACAAGACACATGAAGCTCCAAGAGTTACATCTGCACGCCTATGGTCCCTTCACCGATCAACGACTGGATCTCAGCGCCGGGCACGAGGGTCTGCACCTGATCTTCGGTCACAATGAGGCGGGTAAAAGCTCTGCGCTCAGAGCGCTCAAGGCGCTGCTCTACGGCGTCCCCGAGCGGACACAAGACACCTTCATTCACCCCAATGCGGCACTGCGTGTCGGCGCACGACTGCGCGACCGCGATGGGCAAGAGTTGCACTGCTATCGTCGCAAAGGCCGCAAAAACACCCTCCTCGACAGCGACGCCCGCCCGATCCCCGAGGAGCATCTGACCCGACTGCTGCACGGTGTTGATGAACGCCTCTTCGAGCGTCTCTTCGGCATTGATCATCAAACCCTGGTCAGCGGCGGTGAGGCCCTGCTCGCCGAGCGTGGACGCGAGGCGGAAGCCCTGTTCGGCAGCGCTCTGGGCAGTACCCAGATCCACACGCTGCTCAACACGCTCGATAGCGAAGCGGCCGCGCTTTTTGCACCCCGCGCGCACAAGCCGGCGTTCAACGCCGGTCTCAGCCACCTGGCCGAACTCCAGCGTCAACTGCGCGAGCAGTCGCTCTCGGCACGGCAATGGGACGATGCGCGCAAAGCACTCGGGGAGATGAAGCAGGAGCTGGCCGACATCGACTCCGAGCTGAGCGAGACGACCGCCCGCCGTCAGACCCTCGAGCGTCTGCGCCGTACCCTGCCGAGTCTGGCCAGACGGGCGCAGTTGCGTGAGCGCCTGGCCGAGCTGGCCAGCGTCCCGCTGCTGCACGAGGACTTTGGTACGCACCGCGACGGCGCCGACGCCAAACGCCGACTCGCCCGCGAACAATCGCGCATTGCCCGCGCAAGACACACCGCACTCAGCGAGAAGGCCGGCGCCGAGACGCTCTCGCAAGACCTGCTCGCCCAGGCCGAGGTCATCGACCTGCTGCGCGAGCAGCTCGGCAGTTACCGCAAGGCCGCCCAAGACCGCCCGGCACTACGTGCCACGGCCGACGAGCAGAACAGACTTGCCGCACAGCGCCTCGCCACGATCCGTCCCGGTCTTGCGCTCAGCGAGGCCGAACCGCTACGCGCGTTGCTTGGGCGCCATCGGCGCGCAACCGAACTCGGTGGACATCGTGAAGCACTGGATATGGCCCTTAGAACCGCGCGCACTCGCCTGACACAGACCGAACTGGCGCTGACCGATGCCACCGAGACACTGCACGCGCTTCCAAACAGCCCGCCTCTGGAGGGCTTGGAACGGGCTGTCGAGGCAGCGCGGCGCGCCGGGGATCTCGACGGCGCCATCGGCGAGGCCGAAGATCGACTCCAGCGCCATACCGACACCTGTGCACGCGAACTCGACGCGCTGGCTCTGTGGACTGAAACACTCGCCAGTCTGCGCCGCGCGCCCTTGCCCGGCACGGAAACCATCCGTCGCTTTGCGGCCGATTTCCAGACGCTCGACGATGAGTGCCGCCAAAATGTCGCGACACGCGCCCAGACCGATCATGAGCGCCAGCGCATCGCCGAATCACTGCGCGTCCTTCAGCTCACGGGTGCCACGCCCTGCGAGGCCGACCTCCTCCAAGCACGCGCACACCGAGAAGCCGGCTGGCAGTTGATTCGACGCACCTGGCAGGCCGGTCTGGATGTGACCGCCGAGGCCAAAACCTACAGCGCTGAGGCGGATTTGCCCGATGCCTTCGAACAGGCGGTCGAGACAGCCGACGCGCTCGCCGACAGGCTGCGCCGCGAGGCGCAGCGGGTCCATGAACAGGCCGCAGCACAGGCGATGCTAGAGGCACAGACACAATTGCTGGCAACACTCGACGCAACCCTAGAAACGCTCGCCGAGAAACAGCGCACCCTAGAGGCGTCCTGGCAGACACAGTGGCAGGCCTGTGCTATCCGTCCACTCCCGCCACGCGAGATGACCGACTGGCTCGCGCAGGCAACCCGGTTGCGTGAGAAAGCCGAGGTGGGCGACGAGCTGCAAAAACAGTTGGATGCACTGCGCCTGACTCGCGCAACGCACGCTCAAGCGCTCGTTCGCCAACTCACCGCGCTCTCGGAGGATGCACCCCAGATCACCGAACACGCACCCCTTGCTCCGCTGCTCGATCACGCCGAAGCGCGACTGCACGGCCTGCAACAGACGCACACACAACGCCAGACCATGACCCAGAATATCGCCGAGCTGGATGAGGCGCGGCGCGGCCTTGAGCTGGAGGTCGAAACGGCCCAGACTGAACGCCAGGCATGGCAGGGCGGCTGGGCCGCGCTCACGCATGAACTGGGTCTGCCGGCACAGGCCAGCCCGGCGGAAGTCTCGGATTATCTCGAAGCGATCGATGCCACGCTCAAGCTGCTCGACGAGGCGCGCGGCCTCCAGAGGCGGATCAGCGGGATCGATGCCGATGCGCGCGGTTTCGAGCAGGCCGTGGCCGATCTCAGCGCACGTCTGGCACCCGATCTGCAAGCGGCCTCCAGCAGCGAGGTGGTGCTACATCTGCACCAGCGTCTCATCGAGCAGCGCGAGGCACAGAGTCGGTTCATCGAGCTGCGCGAGCAGGCCGAACAGGCCCAGCTCGAGATCAGACAGGCCGAGGCCGAGCTGCAGGCGGCTGAAGAGACGCTCGCCGAACTCTGTCGCCAGGCCGGATGCCGTCATCCAGACGCACTGTCGGCGGCGCTTGAGCAGTCTCATGAGCGCCGCCGACTCGCCGACGAACTGCACGGACTCGAGTCGACGCTGCTCGACAGCGGAGACGGTCTCGCTATCGCGGAACTCGAAACCGAAGCCGCCACGGTCGAGCGCGAGCGGATCCTCGAAGAATTGAGCGCGCTCAACACGCATATCGAGCACGAGCTGCGGCCACGCCATCGCGCATTGTTAGAACAGCAGATCAATGCCGAGCGCGATTTTACCGCCATGGCCGGTGATGACGCCGCCTCCACGCTCGCCGAGGAGACCGAGCAGACACTTGCAAGTCTGCGTGCGCACGCTGAGCAGTATGTGCGCACGCGCCTGTCCGCGCGGGTCTTGCGCGACACCATCGAGCAGTTTCGCCGTCAACACCGCGATCCGATCCTGATGCGTACCAGCGGCTATTTCGCTAAGCTCACCTGTGGTGGATTCGCCGCCGTGGAAAGCGACTTCGACGAGACCGACCAGTCGGTGCTGGTTGGTGTGCGCGACAACGGCGAACGCGTGCGTGTCGAGGCCATGAGCACCGGCACCCGCGATCAACTGTATCTGGCCCTGCGTCTAGCCACCCTCGAGCATTATCTCGACAGCGCACCTGCGCTCCCGTTCGTGGTCGACGATATCCTCATCCAATTCGACGATGTACGCGCCCTCGCCACCCTCGACGCCCTGGCTGATTTTTCCGCCAGAACGCAGGTCATCCTGTTCACCCATCACGCCAGCGTCGTCGAGCAGGCACGCACACTCGAAGATGCCGATACACGCGTGTTTGTGCATGCGTTGAGCTAAATGCACCAATTGACGAAAGTGCCGCTGGTGGGTTAATGTTAGCGGCTTATGTCGGCTGCACTTCCTGATAAACTCGACCCTTGGCGGGCGGTGAAACTCGGCCTTTCGTACCGGGGTATCCTGCCGTTGGCCGAGTTTGCGCGATTGGCGGCAGTCGTGCTGCCCGAGACTAGCGCCGAGCCGACGCAGATCCAGTATTATTTGAGCTTCGAGCGAGACAATGCGCGGCGCGCTTTGATCCGTGGTCAGGTTCAGGCGCGACTGCATCTGCCCTGTCAGCGCTGTCTATGTCCGGTTTCGCTGCCAGTCGATGCCACCTGGATGTTGATGCTAGTTAAAACGCAGTCAGACGCTGAGGCGCTCGGAGATGAGGTCGAGACGCTGGTTGTGATGGACGAGCCGGTGAGTCCGCGCGATCTGATCGAAGACGAGCTGCTGTTGGCCATGCCAGTCGTGGCGCGTCATGAGGCCGGACAGTGTCAGGCGCCGGATGGCCCGCACTCGAGTGGTGATGGCGCTAACGCCCAATCAGTTGAGCAGCGGTCGAGCCCATTTGCAGTCCTGGCGACGCTCAAGGATAGACCGAAAGAGTGATGCGGGTTGCGCGTGAGCGCGACACGGTGTTCCGGGTTTTGAACGTATATGCGGATGCGCCTGCCCTAATGTCGGCACGCGTCCCGATTTGGAGATGACAATGGCTGTTCAGAAAAATCGCAAGACCCCATCCAAGCGTGGCATGCGCCGTGCTCACGACGCTTTGAGCAAACCCACGCTCTCGGTCGATCCTACCAGCGGCGAGACACATCTGCGCCACCATATGACTGCCGACGGTTTTTATCGCGGTCGTAAGGTTGTGGACAAGACGTAGTGAATCCCCCTGCCGGCACCCGATCGAGCCGCATTACCCGACTCCCGATGAAGCAACGCTGCACAATCGCCCTCGACGCCATGGGTGGCGACCATGGGCCAGACGTCGTCGTTGCCGCAGCCCTGAGTTATCTGGCCGACAATGCGCATGCCGAGCTGATCCTCGTCGGCAACGAGGAGCGTATCACGCGGATTTTGGGTGACGCCTCGCGTGAGCGGCTGCGAATTCGCGCGACCACGCAAGAGGTCGCGATGGATGAGGCGCCCTCCAAGGCGCTGCGCAACAAGAAAGACTCCTCAATGCGCGTGGCCATCGATCTGGTCAAGAACGGCGAGGCGCAAGCGTGCGTCAGCGCGGGCAATACCGGCGCACTCATGTCCACAGCGCGCTTCGTGCTCAAGATGCTCCCGCACGTCGATCGCCCGGCAATCTGCACGGCCGTGCCCTCGCTGCACGGTCATACGCACATGCTTGATCTCGGGGCCAATGTCGACTGCACGGCCGAACATCTCTTTCAGTTCGCGGTCATGGGCAGCGAACTCATCTGTGCCGTCGACGGCGTCGACAGGCCGCGGGTCGGTCTGCTCAACATCGGCCAGGAGGAAATTAAGGGCAACGAGCAAGTCAAGCAGGCCCATGAGCTGCTGACTCGCAGCGGGCTGAATTATATCGGTCATGTGGAAGGCGACGGCATCTTTCTTGCTGACGTCGATCTGGTTGTCGCCGATGGGTTCGTCGGCAACGTCGCGCTCAAGTCCAGCGAAGGCGTCGCCAAGTTCATAGGGAATTCGCTCAAACACCAGTTCAAGCGCACCTGGTACACGCGCCTGGCGGGCCTGATTGCAATGCCCGTCCTCAAAAACTTTCGCCGCACTATGGACCCCCGGCGTTACAATGGCGCCAGCCTGCTCGGTCTGCGCGGCATCGTGGTAAAAAGCCACGGCGGCGCCGACGCCATCGCTTTCGAGAACGCAATCTATATTGCCGAGAAGGAAATCCTCGCCAACATCCCGCAGCGCATCGGCGAGCAAGTCGGACGACACCTCGTCGGCAGCGATCAGTATCAGGAAACAGCCTGATGCCTGCCTCGTGTATTCTCGGCACCGGCAGTTATCTCCCCGAGCGGGTCGTGACGAATGCCGATCTCGAAACGATGATCGACACCACGGATGCCTGGATTCGCGAGCGCACGGGAATCGAAAAGCGCCATGTGGTCGTAGATGGGGAAACCTGCTGTGATCTTGCCGAAAAGGCTTCTCGCAATGCCTTGGATGCCGCCGGACTCCAAGCCTCGGACATTGATCTCATCCTGGTGGCCACCACCACCCCGGATCAGTTTTTTCCGAGCACCGCCTGTCTACTTCAGCACCGTCTGGATGCGCATGGCTGCCCGGCCTTTGATCTTCAAGCAGTATGCGCTGGATTCGTCTACGCCCTGGACGTTGCGGACAAATACATCCGTTGCGGGGCGGCGCGTCACGTCCTGGTCGTCGGTGCTGAGACGTTCTCACGGGTGCTCGACTGGACCGATCGGAGCACCTGCGTGCTCTTTGGCGACGGAGCCGGCGCGGTGGTGCTCGGAGCCGGTGATCAGCCCGGAATCATCTCAAGTCGCATCTACGCCGACGGCGCTTACAAAGACTTGCTCCAAATCCCCGGCGGCCATGGCAATGGCAGGCCCGATGAAGCTTTCGTGGAGATGAAAGGCAATGAAGTCTTTCGGTTCGCGGTGACCAAGCTATGGCGTCTCGTCGACGAGACGCTCGCAGCCAACGGTCTGAGCAGATCCGATATCGATTGGCTGATTCCGCATCAGGCCAATCTGCGCATCATCCAGGCGACCGCGCGTAAGCTCGACCTGCCGATGGAGCGCGTGGTGGTGACCGTTCATGAGCACGGCAACACCTCCTCGGCATCCATCCCGCTGGCCTTCGATCAGGCGGTACGCGACGGTCGCATCCAACGCGGTCAGACGCTGCTGATGGAGGCCTTTGGCGGCGGTTTCACCTGGGGCTCGACCCTCATCAAGTACTAAACATCACGCACCACACCCTCAAACGACAGACGCCTCTCTCCTCATGTCACGACAACTCGCGGTCTTTTTTCCGGGACAAGGTTCACAATCGGTCGGGATGCTCGACGCACTTGCCGAATCCTATCCCAGCGTCAAGCACACCTTCGAGGAGGCCTCCGAGGCTTTGGGCCAGGATCTCTGGCGGCTCGTCAGTCAGGGACCGAAAGACGCGCTCGATCGCACCGAGAATACCCAGCCAGCTATGCTCGCGGCCAATATCGCGCTCTGGCGTCTCTGGCAGGCAGCGGGCGGCCAACCCGCAACCATCATGGCGGGTCATAGTCTGGGCGAATACGCGGCACTGGTTGCGGCAGAGGCGCTGGCGTTCGCCGATGGCATCCGTCTTGCCGCTGACCGGGGTCGCTTCATGCAGGCGGCGGCACCCTCCGGCGCAGGTGCGATGGCTGCACTGCTTGGTCTGAGCGATGCGCAAGTCCTCGCCGTCTGCGAAGAACAGGCGCAGGATGAGGTGCTCGCCGCGGTCAATTTCAACGCCCCAGGACAAGTCGTCATCGCCGGTCACGCAACGGCCGTGACGCGCGCGATCGAAGCGGCCAAGGCCGCTGGTGCCAAGCGGGCGCTGGCGCTGGCGGTCAGCGTCCCTTCGCATTGCGCCTTGATGCAGCCCGCGGCCGAGCGGCTCGCTGAGCGTCTGGCCGATATCCCACTGGCCCTGCCGTCCATTGCCGTCATCCACAATGCCAGCGTGAGCGCCGCTGACTCGGTCGAGACCTTGCGTAAGCGCCTAATCGAGCAGCTCTACAGCCCGGTGCGCTGGGTCGAGACGGTCGAGCACGTCGCGGCCCACGGCGTCGGGATGGCGATCAAATGCGGACCGGGCAAGGTGCTTGCGGGTCTGTGCAAGAGAATCACGGACACCATGACAACGCTGCCCGTCTGCGACGCGAAGACGCTTGAGACGGCTTTGGAGAGGACTGCACATGCTGAAGGGTGAAATCGCACTGGTCACTGGTGCTTCGCGCGGGATTGGACGCGCCATCGCGCTGGCGCTGGCCGAACACGGCGCAAGCGTTGCCGGCACCGCAACCACGCAAGGCGGCGCTGAAGCAATCGAGCAGGCGTTCGGCGAGGCTGGTCATCAGGGCATCGGCTTGGTGCTGAATGTGTCCGATCAGGCGTCGGTGGATGCCGCCATGAGCCAGATCGGCGAGCGGTTGGGAGCGCCGAGCATTCTGGTCAACAATGCCGGGATCACACGCGACAATCTCCTGATGCGCATGAAGAGCGATGAATGGGACGCCGTCATCGACACCAATCTAGGCTCGATTTACCGTCTCTCGAAAGCCTGTCTGCGCGCCATGAGCAAGGCGCGCAAGGGGCGTATCATCAACATCGCATCCGTGGTCGGATCGATGGGCAACGCCGGACAGACCAACTATGCAGCAGCCAAGGCCGGTATGCTGGGTTTTACTAAGTCACTGGCCCGAGAAGTGGGTTCGCGCGCCATTACGGTGAACTGCGTCGCACCCGGCTTCATCGATACGGATATGACCCGCGAGCTGCCTGAGGCGCAGCGCCAAGGCCTGCTGTCAGCGATTCCCTTGGCGCGTTTGGGACAGCCTGCCGAGATTGCCAACACGGTGGTTTTTCTGGCCTCGCCAGGCGCAGCCTACATCACTGGCGAGACAATTCACGTCAACGGCGGTATGCACATGGCGTGAGGCTGTGATATAGGGCGCAAATACGCTTTCAAATCAGTTTTTTATGCGCCATGAACTGATCGCCATATCAGCTTTCATCGCACATCGTTTGTCACTAGAATACGCCGTGGTCCAGCCAGGGCCGATTTTGTCATCTTGAGGAATCATTTCTATGAGCAGCGTTGAAGATCGAGTCCGTAAAATTGTCATCGACCAATTGGGCGTCAAGGAAGAAGAGGTCACCGCCGAGGCGTCATTCGTCGACGATCTGGGCGCGGACTCACTCGACACCGTCGAGTTGGTCATGGCCCTCGAAGAGGAATTCGAGACCGAAATCCCCGACGAGGACGCCGAGAAGATCACTACGGTCAAACAGGCCATCGATTACATCAACGCACATCAGGCATAACGTCAGTCTTCGTAAGACTCCAAATGCCATGCGCCGTCAAGTTTAAGGCGCGGTACGGACGCGTCGAAGGTGGCGTTCTGAACGACAGAGGTTAAATGATGGCAGGCAGAAGGGTAGTAGTCACCGGTTTAGGTCTCGTTGCACCGGTAGGACTCGATGTCAAGTCCGCGTGGGACAACATCCTCGCCGGCAAAAGCGGTATCAAACCGATCACTCATTTTGATATCGAACCGTTCAGTACGCGCTTCGGCGGTCCGATCTATGGCTTCGATCCGAGTCCCTATATCTCGGAAAAAGAAGCCAGGAAGATGGACAAATTCATCCACTATGGGATGGCCGCCGGCTGTCAGGCGATCGCCGACGCGGGGCTTGAAATCGACGACTCCAACTGTCGTAGAATCGGTGTGGCGATCGGCTCTGGGATCGGTGGCATCACGGGTATCGAGAACAACTATCAGGCTTACAAGGACAAGGGTCCGAGACGCATCTCGCCCTTCTTCGTGCCGGCCAACATCATCAACATGGTCGCCGGAAACCTGTCGATCAAGTTCGGTCTCAAGGGCCCGAACTATTCCATCGTCTCGGCATGCAGCACGGGCGCGCACAACATCGGCGAGGCCGCCATCATGATCCGTCACGGCTATGTCGACGTGATGATCGCCGGTGGCTCCGAGATGGCCACCTCGCCTGTCGGATTAGGCGGATTCGCCGCCGCGCGCGCACTCTCCACACGCAACGACGACCCCGAGGGCGCCAGCCGACCCTTCGACAAGGAGCGCGACGGGTTCGTCCTGAGCGACGGCGCTGGTGTGGTGGTGCTTGAGGAGTACGAGCGGGCCAAGGCGCGTGGCGCAACCATCTATGCCGAGCTGGTCGGAGTCGGTATGAACTCCGACGCCCATCATATGACCGCGCCGTCCGAAGACGGCGAAGGCGCGGCAAACTGCATGCTGCTGGCGCTCGACGACGCCGGCATGAATCCGCAGCAGGTCGATTATGTCAACGCCCATGGTACGTCCACGCCCGCGGGTGATGCGGCGGAGACTCTGGCGATCAAGCGCGCCCTCGGTGACCATGCCTACAAAGTCGCTGTCAGCTCCACCAAGTCCATGACCGGGCATATGCTGGGTGCGGCCGGAGGCGCGGAGGCAATCTTCACCATCCTGGCCATCCGCGATCAGACCGCGCCACCGACCATCAATTATCACACCCCAGATCCGGCCTGCGACCTCGATTACGTGCCCAATACGGCGCGTGAGATGCCAATCGAGCTTGCAATCTCTAACTCGTTTGGATTCGGCGGAACCAACGGGACGCTTGCTTTCCGGCGTCTCTGATTGATATCAACGCTCTGGAGCGCATGCTCTAGGGCGCGCCTTGAGTGCTCATCGGCGCTCCAGCATCCCACAGCGGTTTGTGGTGCGTTCAGCGTCTCGCCCCGGGGCCTACATTACAGCCCAACCATCAGGACCGATGTCGTGACGATCTTGCGTATCAGCCTCGTGGTGCTCGTGCTTGGCTGCGGCGCGCTTGCCGGGGGCCTTTGGCACGATTATCAGCGCTTTCTTGACACACCGATTCAAACCTCCGAGCCGAAAATTTACCTTGAGATCCCGAAAGGGATGTCACTGCGAGCGCTCACCCAACAGATGACGGCGCAGGGTATTTTCAGCCATCCCTACTATTTCATCGCCCTCGCCTATCTCCAGGACGATCAGACACGCATCAAGGCCGGTGAGTACGAGCTGACTCCAGACATGACACCCGGCGCAGTGCTCGCGCGTATCACCTCGGGAAAAGTGGCTGAGTATCGCATCACCTTCGTCGAAGGTTGGACTTTTCGGCAGGCACTCGCCACGCTTGACGCCCATGAGCACTTCGGCGGTGCGGGTCTCGCGACGCTCTCCGATGCCGACCTGATGGCGCAACTCGGCCGACCCGGTGAGCACCCTGAAGGACGCTTCTTTCCGGATACCTATCAGTTTCCGCGCAAGACGCAGGGACTCGACGTGCTCAAACGCGCGATGGAACGCATGGACATGATTCTTGCCGAAGAGTGGGATGCGCGCCAGCCTGAACTCCCTATCGCCTCGGCCTACGAAGCGCTGATTCTCGCCTCAATCATCGAAAAAGAGACCGCGGTCGCCGCAGAGCGCCCGGCCATCGGCGGTGTTTTCGTGCGTCGGCTACAGCGTGGTATGCGACTGCAAACCGACCCAACCGTCATCTATGGTCTGGGTGAGCGTTACGACGGCAACATTCGACGAGCCGATCTGCGCGAGGCGACACCTTACAATACCTATGTTATTTCCGGGCTTCCACCGACACCAATCGCGCTCTCCGGGCGGGCCGCGATCAATGCCGCGCTCCAGCCCGCGCAGGGCGATGCGCTCTACTTCGTGGCCAAAGGCGATGGCAGCCATGTGTTCTCGCGTACGCTCGATGAGCACAATCGCGCCGTGCGCCGTTACATCTTGAACAAAGACAATTGAACCCAGGCATGCAACGCGGTCGATTCATTACCCTAGAAGGGATCGAGGGCGCCGGTAAATCGAGCCAGATCGCCCCGCTTGCGGCCTATCTGTGCGCGCGCGGACTAGAGGTCGTCACGACCCGCGAACCAGGCGGATCGCCGATCGGTGAGCGGTTGCGTGCGGTGCTCTTGGATGCGCGCAATATTGCGATGAGCGAGACGGCCGAGCTACTGCTGATGTTCGCCGCGCGCGCCGAGCATCTCGACAAGACCATTCGTCCGGCGCTTGCACGCGGTGCCTGGGTGCTTTGCGATCGATTCACGGATGCGACCTATGCTTACCAAGGCGGCGGGCGCGGGATCGATCAGGCCCAGATCGTACTGCTCGAGACGCTGGTTCAGGGCGACTTGCGACCCGATCTGACGCTGGTGTTCGATCTACCGCCCACGCTGGGGCTTGCCCGAGCGCGTGCGCGCTCAGGCCAAACGGATCGTTTCGAGTCCGAAACCAAGCAGTTCTTCGCGGCGGTGCGCGCCTGTTACCTCAAACGCGCACAGGCCATGCCAGTGCGTTATCGCATTATCGATGCCACGCTTGAACTAACACGGGTGACGGAGCTGATCCAGACCCATGTCAGTGATTTCTTGATCGACAATGCGCGCGACGCTTGAATGCACACCGCACCTGCTGTAGCCACACACTTGCCCTGGACCGCTCAAATCTGGTCACGGCTCCAGGCCGCGCGCGCCGCCGGGAGGCTCTCTCACGCACTGCTGTTGAGCGGGCCGGCCGGAGTCGGAAAACGCCAACTCGCTGCAGCGTTGGCCCATTCGCTGCTGTGCCGAGCGCCGGACGCTGAGGGCAATGCCTGCGGTGCCTGCGCAGATTGTCGACTGCTCGCCGCCGGCAATCATCCCGACTTGGCGCGTGTCGGTCCCGATCCAGACAGCAAATCGGGCGAAATCGCCATTGGCATCATCCGCGCTTTCACCGAGCATGGATCGCTCACGCCGAGCCGCTCAGCGTGGAAAGTCGCACTCATTGATCCTGCCGACCGATTAAATCCCGCAGCCGCCAATGCGCTCCTCAAGACGCTCGAAGAACCGCCCGGACAGAGCATCCTGTGCCTGATCGCTGAACAGATCGGGTTGTTGCCCGCGACCGTCCGCAGCCGCTGTCTGCACATCAAAATCGCACCGCCGTCCGAGTCGCTAGCGCTGTCTTGGTTGCAGCGCCAGGCGCCTAAAGACGACTGGGGCTTGCGTCTGCGTCTGGCCCATGGCGCGCCCCTGCGTGCGCTCAGTGACTTCGACGATGCGGTGCTTGAGCAACGCCGTCAGCGTCTGGAAGGTTTTCTGGCGATCGCCGCCGGCAGGCAGGATCCGCTCGATGAGGCACTGGCCTGGAACGCACTGGGTGCGCGCTCGATACTGGAGTGGCTGGCGAGCTGGATGTGTGACCTAGTGCGGTTGATGGTCAGCGAACAACCCGTCAGACTCGATAATCCAGACCAGCATGCGCATCTCGCGTTGCTTGCAGGACAGATTGAGCCGGTCGCCGGCCATGGTTTTCTGCAGCGTGTCTTAGAAGGCCGTGCGCTGGTCGATGCCAATGTGAATCACCAGTTGCTGTTGGAATCACTGGCCATCGAATGGTCCAGAATCAGCCGCGGCAGCATACATCGGAGATTTTGATTCATGAGCGCTCCAATGAACCCCTTAGGCGGACTGGGTGGCCAACAGCGCATTCTGAGCTTCGCCATCAAGGACAAGAACGCCCTCTACGCCTCCTTTATGCCATTCATCAAGAACGGTGGGCTGTTCATTCCCACCACCAAGCAGTATCAGCTCGGTGACGAGATCTTCCTGCTGCTCCAACTCATGGAGGAAGCCGACCGCATCCCAGTGGCCGGCAAGGTGATCTGGCTGACACCCTCCGGCGCCGAGGGCAACCGTTCCATTGGCGTCGGCGTCCAGTTCAGCGATCAGGACAAGGGCGCGGCGCGCAATAAGATTGAGGTCTATCTCGCCGGTGCGCTTGAGTCCGAGCGACCGACCCACACCATGTAGGCGCAAGCCTCGCGATGGCGTCCAACCTATGCTGATCGACTCTCATTGCCACTTGGACCTGGTGAATCTGCAATCGCACCAGGGCGACTTCGCCCGTCTCATGCAAGCCTGTGCCGAGGCTGGCGTGACACGCATGCTCTCTGTCTCGGTCAACCTCAAAGACTATCCGGCGATGCGCGAGCTGGTCGCGCCCTACCCGTACGTGGACATCTCGGTTGGAGTCCATCCCAACCACGTAGGCGGGCCGGAACCAAGCGTGGAAGACCTCATCGCGCTGGCTGACGATACGCGCAATGTCGCCATCGGCGAGACCGGACTGGACTATTTTCGCAGCGAGGGCGATCTATCCTGGCAGCATGAGCGCTTCCGCACCCATATCGCCGCCGCGCGTGCCTGCGGCAAGCCACTGATCATCCATACCCGCAATGCACGCGCAGACACCATCCGCATCCTGATCGAAGAGCAGGCGGGCGAAGTCGGCGGCGTACTCCACTGCTTCACCGAGGACTGGGAAACCGCCCGGCAAGGGCTGGATCTCGGGTTTTATATCTCCTTCTCGGGCATCTTGACGTTCAAGAGCGCGACGGATCTGCGCGAGGTCGCGCGACGGATGCCGATTGAGCGACTGCTGATCGAAACGGATGCGCCTTATCTCGCCCCGGCCCCACACCGGGGCAAGCCCAATGAACCCGGATTCGTCGCCTATGTAGCGGCCTGCGTCGCCGAGGTGCGCGGGATGGCGCCGGATGAGATCGCGGCCGTGACCACTGAGAACTATCTGCGGCTGTTCGGGCGCGAGCAGCACTGAACGGCTTTGTCCTCATAGGTTGACGGGCTGCGCTTCATGTCGTATCCCCACGCCGGTGAGCGGGCATCGATGCCTTACTCATCGGTGTCGAAGCGTGCCCCCTTGGCCACACAGGCGCGGATGATCGCCTCAATGGTCCGCTGTTGGGCGTGCTCGAACACCCGCACCACCACCTCGCCACCACGTTGGATCAGGCCGAGAATTGGCGGCTTCTCTTTGACCAATGTGCCACGACCCCGCGCGTCTTTGAGTCGGTGGCGTCGGTCTCTCATTCGAGCGTAGCAGTATCGGCAGGTGCCCAGGCTTGACCTTCATGGGGCGAAGCCAATGTACGCCTTCATATCGCTATATTTCAGTGCTCAGCTTGTTGTTGTGTATTGCAAGGGAAGCGAGCCTCTAGAAAACTCACGATGTGTTCTGCTGCAGTTGTATCTTGGGCGGCTCGCTCTGTGTCTGAGGTCGCATTTCTCGTTCCAGATTGGTCGGCTCCATGATCACTAGGGCCAGGTGTAGGAAGGCTGTCGAAAACCCGTGTAAAAAGTTCGTGTGGGAGGAGGTATTTGAAGCCGCACCAACCGCCATGTTGTGCTGACCGCTCGGCAAGCGCAAAGATGTAGCCCGCTGCAAATTCGGTAGCCGCCGTGCCCTCGCGGAACTGGCCACGATAGGCAAAACGCTCGCCGGTCATGGCTTGGCGCAATTCGCCCGTTTTCAGCGCAGCATCAGCAGTGGTTTTGCCTGTTGTTTTTACTGGCTTTGCTTTCTGAGGGTCAACGGTGGTGAGCAGACGAGCACGCTGCTGTCGCTCGTTGCGGTTTTGAGTTTCTGCCAGTGCGTCCATGTTCGTCAGTGTCTTTGACAGCAGATCAATAATGTCCGGTGTATCTGGCTGCGCTAGGGCTGGTGAAGCACTCAGAAAGATCATCAAAGAGATGGCGATTACGCAGGGAAATTCTGTCACTGCTCATACTTCATAGGGGTCAGCTCACGAAACGGATCAGTTGATATTGGGCTGTCAGGAGCTGATTGCACTCCGGGCGTTACGTCCAGTTAATTGGTGCAGTCGTCTTCTGAAAATGACAGTTGTGAACCCTGATCACGCGCCTCAACAAACGACCGTTTTTTGAGAGACGCCGGTGCCGGTCGATTTTCTGACCGAGGCGCAAAAGCGCCGCTACGGCCAGTACCCCGAGGAGGTCAGCGCGGTTCAGCTGGCACGGCACTTCCACATCGATGACATCGACCGGAATCTGATCGCCCAGCGTCGTGGCGATGCCAACCGCCTCGGCTTTGCCCTCCAGCTGGTGACCGTTCGGTTCCTGGGCACCTTCCTGGCGAATCCGATCGCGGTGCCCGAGGTCGTGATCGCCCATGTGGCCAGACAGCTCGCGATTGCCGATGCGTCCTGTCTGCCAGGCTACCTTGATCGTGAGCCGACGCGGCACGCCCATCGTGCTGAGATCCGAGCGGTCTACGGCTACCAGGATTTCGGTACGCCCTGGTCGTTGCGGCTGACGCGCTGGTTGTATCTGCGCGTCTGGCTCGGACACGAGCGACCCAGCCTGGTGTTCGACCAGGCCACGGCGTGGCGAGTCGAACGCAAGGTCCTGCTGCCAGGCGTCACGACCCTGTCCCGCTTGGTGGCGAGCGTACGCGAGCGAGCAGCAAACGCAGCTCGAAGCCCTCTTGAAGATCCGCCCCGGCACGCGCTATAGCCGGCTGGACAGCCTGCGTCGTGGCCCAACGCGGGTGAGTGCACCAGCCCTGCTGGCCGCGTTGCAGCGGCACGGCGAGCTGCAGGCGCTAGGCATCGGCAAGCTGGATGTCTCGGGCGTCCCGCCGGTACGCATCAAGACGTTGGCTCGGTATGCGGCAACCGCTTGGGCACCGACCATCGCCAGAATGTCGCGGCAACGGCGTATCGCCACCTTGGTGGCCTTCGTGACTGTCTTGGAGATCAGCGCCCTCGATGATGCACTCGATGTCCTGGATGGACTGATCACCGAGATCGTCGCCCAGGCGAAGCGCTTGGGACAGAAGCAGCGGCTGCGCACGCTGCGACACCTATACAACCTCTTAGCCGATGACTTTCATTGTGATGTATCCGCGTGGTTGTGAAGAGAGGGTGTTGTCTCAAACCGACTGCATCAGCAATACTTTTCCGCTCCATTCGCTCTCATCCACTGCCTTGGCCAATACGGCAGCGACATCGCCTCTGGCAGCCTTACCGTCAACATTGACGTCGTCGCCAAATCGCATCTCGCGCGTACCGTCTTCATCAGTTAACCTGACTGGCCGAACGATGGCGTAGCTCAGACCGGAGGATTTCAGATGCTCGTCAGCATCGTGCTTCGCCTGCAGGTAGTGGGCAAGCTCACCGCCAGCATTGGGTTTGTCCGCGCCGACGCTACTGAGCATAACGAAACGAGCAATATTAGCTTTCGAAGCAAGATCGATTAGACGCTTCGCCCCATCGCGGTCGACCTTGACGGTCATGTCGGCGCCGGTGTCGCTGCCGGAACCCGCAGCGAAGATGACCGCGTCGCAGCCATCGCAGATGCCTTCTTGCAGGTCGGTTAGGTCGCCTTCGCGTTGTGTGACATCAGATGCCAGGGCGCTCGTATCTGAACTCTTGCGGACCAACGCAATCGGGGAATGGCCACGGGCCTTGAGTTCATCAATCAGACGAATGCCAGTCTTGCCGGTAGCTCCGGCAACCAGAATTTTCATTGCATACTCCAAGATGTGGAAGTGAATTTTGGTGGTTTGTGTATTCAAGTTTAGATCACAACTCGGGAGCCATGGGGTCGGCCTTGGAGATCGCAGCTTGATGACCCGGCTGCTGTTGAAGATCCTCCCAATAGGTCGCGAGCCGGACGTTCTCCAGCGACTCCATTCGAGACAGGTTCAGGTTGCGCGGGAGAATGCGAGACAATGGATTGCGATGCTCATGGCAGATAGATCGCCTTGGCATTGACAAACTCCTTCATGCCGAACCCACCGTGTTCGCGACCGAAACCGGAATGCTTTACGCCACCGAAAGGCATGTTCGGATCAGCCGTTCCAAAAGAATTGATACGAATCATGCCGGTGTCAAAATGATCGCGGGCGAGCCTCAAAGCCTTGTCCTCATCGCGGCTGAATATTCCGCCGCCGAGTCCATATCGGCTGTCATTGGCGATGCGCATGGCATCCGCATCGTCCTTGGCCTTGATGACTGAGGCAACCGGCCCGAACAGCTCGTCGTCGTAGGCGGGCGTGCCGGGCTGGCAGTTGGCGAGAACCGTGGCCGGGTAATAGTGCCCGACACTGTCTGAGGGATTGCCACCGCAAAGCAACTCGGCGCCGCCTTCAATGCTTTTCTTGACCTGGGCTACCAGTGTGTCGAACTGCTCCTGGCTGGATACTGGACCAAGCTCGGTGCTCTCGTGGGTCGGATCGCCCAATTTAATCGCTTTCATCTGCTCCACGAAGGCGCTGACGAAGGCGTCATAAACCGCCTCGGTTACCACGAAGCGCTTGGCCGAAACACAGGTTTCGCCATTGTTGTAGATCCGCCCCTGCACGCAGGTCTTCACGGCCAGCTCCACATCGGCGTCTTCGAGAACCAGATAGGCATCGTTGGATCCAAGCTCGAGCACAGATTTCTTCAGCTGCTGCGTTGCTTTCTGGCCAATTCTTCGGCCTGCAGTATCACTGCCCGTCATCGTCACGCCACGCACACGCTTGTGCTCAATGACCTCGTCCGAGACGTCATGATCGATGATCAACACATCGAATAGGCCCTCGGGTAGTCCTGCCTCAATGCAAATGTCGCGAAGCATCAATCCACTGCCAGTGCAGATGGTGGCATGTTTCAGCATGACCGCATTGCCAGCCATTAGATTTGCAGCGAGTACCCGGACCGGTTGGTAGAGCGGAAAATTCCACGGCTGGATGCTATAGATGACCCCGATCGGGGAATAGACGACGAAGCCCTGCTTCTCTCCGCCACTGTGGGTGCGCTCTTCGTCAGCCAGTTCGGCCGGGCCGCATTCTGCCGCGTATTCGAAGATTTGTGCACAAAGCTCGACTTCGGCCAACCCATCTCGATAGAGTTTGCCCATCTCTTTTGTCATGAGTCTGGCAAGTTCATCAGCCTTTTCACGCAATGCGCTGGCAATGTCGATAAGGTACGGTGCTCGATCCTCGTGGGCCTTCTCTCGCCATTTCAGGAATGCGGTATGACACGCCTCGATCTTTTCGAAGGCGGTCTCAGCGCTCATCAAGTCATACGTGGCAATCGTTTTTTCGGTAGCGGGATTGTTGGTTGAAATCTTAGTCATGTTCAGTTTTCCTGTTCAAGCTCTGGTCAGGTGGCCGATGTGTTACGTCGACTGCACCGAGGCCAGAATCTCGGCAAAGTCCGCGGCCTTGTGATCAATGCAGGTGTCAAATCCGAGCTTGTCCACTGCATGGGCACATTTTTCGGGGCCGCCAGCGATACCCACGACGCGGCAACCCAGCAGTTTGCCGATCTGGCCAACCGTGCCGCCAACCATCACACCACCAATCTCGACCGGTGTGGTATAGGACGGCGCATCGCTCATCCGGCCCCGCATATAAGGGTCGAGCGAGAGATATTCAGTGCGCAGTAACATCTGGCTGTCGCCCGCCGAAGGGATCGAGGCTTCGATCAGGGTCAGCGTGTCC
>JARIBS010000021.1 GCA_029257385.1 Thiorhodococcus sp. | reverse complement strand
GGACACGCTGACCCTGATCGAAGCCTCGATCCCTTCGGCGGGCGACAGCCAGATGTTACTGCGCACTGAATATCTCTCGCTCGACCCTTATATGCGGGGCCGGATGAGCGATGCGCCGTCCTATACCGCACCCGTCGAGATTGGTGGTGTGATGGTTGGCGGCACGGTTGCTCAGGTCGTCGAATCAAATATCGATGGCTTCGTGCCAGGCGACTGGGTGCTCAGCTTCAACGGCTGGCAGGACTATGCCCTTTCGGATGGCACCGAGGTGACCAATCTTGGTAAATCCCCCGCGCACCCGTCTTGGACGCTGGGCATTCTGGGAATGCCAGGCTTTACCGCCTGGGCAGGTCTCAAGCAGATCGGCGCTCCTAAGGCCGGTGAGACCATTGCCGTGGCTGCGGCCACCGGCCCAGTTGGCGCCACCGTTGGCCAGATCGGCAAACTGCTGGGCTGCCGCGTCGTGGGTATCGCCGGCGGCCCCGACAAATGTGCCCATGCGGTGGACAAGCTCGGGTTTGACGCCTGCATCGATCACAAGGCCGCAGACTTTGCCCAACAGCTTGCCAAGGCCAGCCCGGATGGCATCGACGTCTATTTCGAGAGTGTCGGTGGCAAGGTGCTGGACGCGGTCATCCCGCTGCTGAATCCGAATGCGCGTGTACCGGTTTGCGGTCTGGTATCGCAATACAACGCGACCGAACTACCGCAAGGGCCAGATCGGATGAACTGGCTCATGGGCCAGATCCTACACAAGAAGATCCTGATGCAGGGCTTCATCATCTTTGATGATTTTGACCACCTCTACCCGGAGTTTTCCGAGGAGATGGAAGACTGGGTAGAAAGCGGAAAGATCAAATACCGCGAAGAGATCATCGACGGACTCGAACACGCCCTGGAAGCCTTCATCGGGCTTCTTAACGGCGAAAACTTCGGCAAGCGCGTGATCCGTGTTGGCTAGAAGCAAGTTTCAATCCGCGCCCGGCTGATTGGTCGGGCGATGATTAGTCGGGCGATGCCGCGCCGCTATAATCTCGGCTAGGTGTCTCCCCTGAGCGTGCGCAGCGGCGGATGGATCAGCAGCGGATAGGTCGCGAGCGTCCCGGCCAGCCCGATCAGCAAGCCCGATCCGAAAACGCCAACCACCCACAGTGCCGGATTGAAGCTGAACTCCAGCTCGAAAAGCTGCTCGGCCAGCACATAGCCGGTCAATTGCGCAAAAATCGACGCCAGCAGTCCGGCGAGCAGCCCGGCTGCGGTGAGTTCCACCGCAAGACCGCTCAGCAGTGTGCGGCGGCTCGCGCCCAGGGTGCGCAGAATGCCGTGCTCGACCCGGCGCTGCTCCAGGCTTGCCTGAATCCCCGCGTACATGACCAGCAGACCCGCCACCAACGTGAATAGAAAGACATACTCGACCGCGAGCACGCCACGATCGACGACTTGGCGCACCTGCCCGAGGATCGCGTCCACATCAAGCGTCGTGATGCTCGGAAACACCTTTGCCAGCTCGGCGATGACCTGCTCGCGATCGGCGGGCAGATAGAAGCTGGTGATATAGGTCGCCGGTTGATCTTGCAGCAGGGCCGGTGAGGATGCGACGAAGAAGTTGACGTTGAAGCTGTCCCAGCGGACTTCGCGCAAGCTGGTCACCGGGCCGCTGACCTCCTGACCCGAGATCGAGAAGCTCAGCTCGTCACCCAAGGCGATCCCGAGCGTTTCGGCGATTCCTTCCTCGACCGAGAACTGCGGCGGCGCCTGCGCATCATCCCACCAGCTTCCGGCGACGATGCGGTTGTCGGGCTGTCGATCGACGCCGTAGCTGAGATTGAATTCGCGCGTGGCAAGCTGCTCGGCGCGCGGATTGGCATAGCCTGCTGGCTCCACGGTTTGCGCGTTGATCTGGGTCAGTCTACCGCGAATCATCGGGTAGAGCGTCGGCGCCTGGAGTCCGGCCGTGTTCAGGAAGTCTGTCAACGGTTCGACTTCATGCGGCTGGATGTTGATCAGGAAATAGTTGGGCGCACCCTCAGGGAGCGTCTCCTGCCAGGATTTCAGCAGATCCACCCGTACCACGGCGAGCAGCAGTAAGGCCAGAATCCCGATTCCAAGCCCCGAAATCTGTAGCACCGCCGTTCCAGGACGGCGCGCCAGCGCGGCGATACCAAACCGCCATACACCGCGCGCCCGACCGGCGAGACCGCCAGCCAGCCGCACCAGCAGCATCACGGTCAGGACTAGGGTCACCAGCGTTGCCAGCACACCGGCCAGCAGCTTCCAGGCGAGTGCGAAATCGTTGGCCTGCCAGAACACCAGCACGGCCAGCGCCAGGCCAGCGGCCGCCAGGGTGAGCACGGCCGGGACGCCCGGCGTACCCAAATCGCGGCGCAGCGCACGCAACGGCGGAACCTTGGCGAGCTGTAGCAGCGGCGGGACCGCGAAGCCGAGCAACGCAATCATCCCGGTTGCGATGCCGACCAGAACCGGCGCAAGCGAGGGCGCTGCCAGATCTGACGCGAACCACTCCGATAGCGCCGTCACCAATCCAAGCTGTCCCAGCCAACCGAGCAGACAGCCCAGCAGGCTTGCGATCAGACCGAATGTCACCAGCCGCAGCACAAAGACCCGCATCAGCAGATTCCGTGGCGCACCGAGACAGCGCATGACGGCGACCGCGTCGATCTGGCGCTCTACCAGCCGATGGCTCGCCAGCGCGATGGCGGCGCCAGCGACCAACAGGGTGACCAGGGTCGAGAGGTGGAGAAAGCGCGAGGCGCGATCGACCGCGGAGGCGAACTCGGGCCGGGCGTCGATGGCGTCGCTGAGCGTGATGTCGGCACTCAGCCCAGGCTCTACCCACTGCTTGAAGTCGGCGATAGCCGTTGCTGTGCCGGCGATCAGGAGCCTGTAGGTTGCGCGGCTGGCCGGTCCGATCAGCCCGGTGGCATCGAGATCGGTGTGATTCATCAAAACACGCGGGGCGATATTGAAAAAGCTGCGGCCCTGATCGGGTTCATCGGTCAGGATGGCAGCGATACGCAACTGTGTCTCGCCGACACTGAGCATGTCGCCAACCGCGACATCGAGCAGGCGCAACAGACGCGATTCTACCCAGACCTCTCCGGTAGGCGGTCCACCGGAGACGGCACGATCGGATGTCTCCAGATCGTCTGCGATACGTAGCTCGCCGCGCAGTGGATAGGCCTCATCTGCGGCCTTGATCTGGACCAGTTGCGGGCCCTGTCCGGCGACGACGATGCTGCGGAACTCGACCAGGCGGGCGAGTTCTAGCTCGCGCGAGGTGGCCTCCCGCGCAAAGTCGCCCGGCAGCGACGAGGAGGACTCAAGCGCCAGATCGGCGGCGATGAGCGCGCTGCCCTGACGGGCCATGGTCGCCTCCACCCGGTCGGTGAAAAAACCGACGGCGGTGATGGCCGCGACCGTCAGGACCAGCGCGGCGCTCAGTAGATAGAGTTCGCCGCTGCGCCAATCCTGGCGCAACAGGCGCAGTGTGATCCGCCAGGCATTCATGCGCGAGTCTCCAGATGGCCCTCGTCCATGTGCAGTCGGCGATCGCAACGCTCCGCGAGCCTCGGATCATGCGTGACCAGCACCAAAGCCGCGCCCGCATCCTGGCGCAGCGCAAGCAGCAGCTCGATGATGTGCTCGCCGGTGGCCTGATCCAAATTCCCGGTGGGTTCGTCGGCAAACAGCACGGCAGGCTGCGGTGCATAGGCGCGGGCGATGGCGATGCGTTGCTGCTCGCCGCCGGAGAGTTGCTTGGGGTAGTGCTTGGCCCGGGCGGTGAGACCGACGCGATCCAGAGCCTCATCGGCGCGGCGCGCGGCATCCGGCGTGCTGGTCAGCTCCAGTGGGAGCAGGATATTCTCGCGCGCCGTGAGCGTGGGCAGGAGCTGAAAGTTCTGAAACACGAATCCAACCCGTCCGCTACGCAACTCTGCACGTCCATCCTCGTCCAAGTCATTGACGCGCTGGCCGCAGAGCCAGACCTCGCCCGAGCTGGGGTCGTCGAGTCCGGCCAGGAGTCCGAGCAGGGTCGACTTGCCGGAACCCGAGGCGCCGAGAATCGCGACCGCCTCACCGGCGTGGATCTCCAGGTCCAGTTGCGCCAGGATGGTCAAGCCGCCCGCCGGGCCGTTAACATGCTTACCTAACCCAATCGCCTTTGAAACGACCTGAGCACTTGGTTCCGACATGATCCGTCTACTCCTCATTGCATTTTGTTTACTGCCCCTGACAGCCATCGCACAACCCCCGGTTCTGCTAGTGCTCGGCGATAGTCTGAGCGCCGGTTACGGGCTCTCGACCGAACAGGGCTGGGTCGCGCTGCTTGAGCGCCGCATGGAGCGGCAGGGCTTACCGCACCAGATCGTCAACGCAAGTATTTCGGGGGAGACGACAGCCGGTGGGCTGACACGTCTACCGGCCTTGCTGAAGAAGCATCGGCCTGCGGTGCTGGTGCTTGAGTTGGGGGCCAATGACGGATTGCGCGGAATACCGTTGCAGGTCATGCGCAACAATCTCGATGCGCTCATCCGTCTCGGTCGTGACAGCGGCAGCCGGGTCTTGCTGGTCGGGGTGCGGCTACCGCCCAACTATGGTGTGGCTTACACACGGGGGTTTCAAGCCGTCTACAAAAAGGCTGGGGCAAACGCCGACGTGCCGCTCGTGCCTGCGCTGCTCAAGGACGTGGGCGAGAATCTGGAGCTGATGCAGTCCGACGGATTGCATCCCACCGCAGCGGCGCAGGGGCGCATGCTCGACACTGTCTGGCCGACGCTTGAGCCGCTCTTGGCGGCGAGCGCGGCCAACGGATCGCCCCAGTGAGCGCGGCACTCCCTGATCTACCACAGATTTTTTAATACACCTGACCATTGGACCCAAGTGTCCAAGCAACTGGAGTCATCCATGCAACGCGTCACTATCGTGGGGGCCGGCTTCGCCGCCCTGACCGCCGTGCGGACACTGCGCCAGCTCAGCCCTGAGCTGGAGATCACCCTGGTGAGCCGGGCGGCCGAGTTTGTCTATTACCCCGGATTGATCTGGGTTCCCTCCGGTCTGCGCACCGGCGAGGATCTGGTCATCGATCTGCGCAATTTTTTCACGCGGATGAAGGTCAAGCATGTGGCCGCCGAGGCGGTCGGCCTGAGCGACGACGGCCGAACCCTGGAGACCACGGCAGGGGCGATCGAAAACGACGGCCTGATCATCGCCAGCGGCGGGCGCTTCATCAAGAAGCTCCCCGGTATCGAGCACGCCATCGTGCCCTGCGAGGGCGTGGCTGCGGCGCAGGCCATTCGCGATCGGGTCAAGGGCATGGACGGCGGCAGCATCGCCATGGGTTTTGCCAGCAACCCCAACGAACAGAGTTCGATGCGTGGCGGACCTATTTTCGAGTTCCTACTCGGGATGGACAGCCAACTGCGCAAGGAGCGTCGCCGCGACCGGTTCGAATTGCATTTCTTCACGCCCGCCGAGCGTCCGGGAAATCGTCTGGGCCCCAAGGCCGTCGATGGACTGCTTGGTGAGATGAAGCGTTGCGGAATTACCACCCACCTGGGACACAAGCTCAAGGGGTTCTCACCAACCGGGGTGACGACCGAGGCCGAGGAATTTCCCGCCGATCTCATCCTCTTTATGCCCGGAATGACGGGTAACACTTGGTTCGACAAGACCAACCTGCCACGCTCCCCGGGTGGACTCTTGCAAGCCGATGCCCAATGTCGGGTGCCGGGCTTCGAGCGAGTCTATGTGGCGGGGGATTCGGGAAGCTTTCCGGGGCCGGACTGGATGCCCAAGCAGGGACACATGGCCGATCTACAGGCGCGGGCGGCGTCGCGCAATCTGCTGGCAGAGTTGGCCGGGCGTCCGCCCAAGGCGGGTTTCAAGGTCGAACTCATGTGCATCATCGACACCAATGACAGCGGCATGCTGGTGACGCGCAACGAGCGGTTCAATCTAGTGTTGCCCTCGCTGCGGATCTTCCACTGGCTGAAGCGTTTCTTCGAGTGGGGTTATCTGCGCCGCTATCGCTGAGGGTGCTCAAGGGCTGACGGCATCTGGCCGCCAGCCCTTGTCATGGTCTCAGGGGATGGCGTCTAGCTCAGCGCCTTCCTTTTTGACGGGGATGAGATCGGTCTTGCTCAGCCCCAGCCAAATAACCATGGCCGTCGCGACATAGATAGTCGAGTAAGTGCCAATCACGATGCCAATGATCAGCGCCAGCGAGAAGCCGCTCATGGCCTCTCCGCCCCAGACGTAAAGCGCCACCAACACCAGCAGGGTGGTGCTCGAGGTCACGATGGTGCGCGAGAGGGTTTGATTGATGGAGCTGTTGATGATTTCCAGCACCGTGCCCTTGCGCATCTTGCGAAAGTTCTCGCGGATACGGTCGAAGATGACGATGGTGTCGTTGAGCGAATAACCGATCACGGCCAGCACTGCAGCGAGCACGGTCAGATCGAACGGGATCTGAAAGAGCGCGAACATGCCGACGGTGAAGAACACGTCGTGGATGAGTGCCACGACCGCCCCCACCGCGAAGCGCCACTCGAAGCGCAACGCGACATAAATGAGAATGCCGATCAGTGAGAACAGGACCGCTAGTCCGCCCTTCTCGCGCAGCTCCTCGCCGACCTGGGGCCCGACGAACTCCACCCGTCTGAGCTCGACCTCTCCAGCAGATGCCTGATCGAGCGCACGATAGACCCGGTCGCTCAATTTGGCGCTGTCTTCCTCGCCTTCCAGTGGTGACATACGCACCAGTACATCTGTGCGTGAGCCGAAATACTGGATGGTCGCAGCATCGATGCCTTCCTGTTCGAGCGTTGCACGGATGTCGCTGAGCTCCGCTGGCTGCTGATAGCCAAGCTCAATGGCCGTGCCACCGGTAAAGTCCAGCCCGAAATCAAAGCCGCGTATGAGGATCGCGAGTAGACAGATTACTAGGGCGGCCGCAGACAGAATCATCGCGAGCTTGCGCTTGCCGATGAAGTCGATGTTCAGGTCATTGATTGTACGTTTCTTGCTCATACTTGCTTGCTCATGCAATCGTGCTCCTAAACTAGATGGCCAGCTTGTTCAGCCGGCGACCGCCATGAATCAGGTTGATCAGGGCGCGCGAGCCGAGGATGGCGGTGAACATGGAGGTGACGATTCCGATAAAGAGCGTGACCGCGAATCCCTTGACCGGCCCGGTGCCGAAACTAAACAGCACCACCGCAACGATCAGGGTCGTCAAGTTGGCATCAACGATGGTCGAGAGCGCTTTGTCGAATCCGGCATGGATACTGGCCTGGGGTGAGTTGCCGTTGCGGACCTCTTCGCGGATGCGCTCGAAGATGAGCACATTGGCATCAACCGCCATACCCAGCGTGAGCACGATACCGGCGATGCCCGGCAGGGTCAGCGTGGCCTGGAGCATGGAGAGGACCGCGACGATCAGCACCAGATTGACGACCAGCACCAGGTCAGCGACCAGTCCGAATACCCGATAGTAGAGCGCCATAAAGCCCACCACCAGCGCCAGTCCGACCATCACCGACAGAAAGCCCTGGTCGATGTTGTCCTGACCCAGGCTGGGACCGATGGTGCGTTCCTCGACGATCTGGATCGGTGCGGCCAGAGCGCCCGAGCGCAGCAGTAGTGCGGTGTTGTGGGCTTCATCGCTGCTGTCTAAGCCGGTGGTCTGGAAGCGCCGCCCGAAGGGCTCGCGGATGTTGGCGACGCTGATGACCTCCTCGACCTTGCGCGTCGTCTTAACCGGCTCGCCGTCGACCAGACGCGTGGTGGTACGGTTCTCGATGAAGACCACCGCCATCGGCTTGCCAACGTTTTCGGTCGTGACATCGCGCATGCGTCGTGCGCCCTGTCCATCGAGATTGACGAACACCGCCGGCGAGCCGCTCTGGCTGTCGAACCCGGCCGAGGCGTCGGTGATCTGATCGCCAGTGACGATGACCCGGCGCTTGAGCAGGATGGGGGTGCCGTTGCGCTCGGAGTAGAGCTTGCTGCCCACGGGTACGCGCCCAGACACGGCGTCGGCCACGCTGTTTTCAGTATCGACCAAGCGGTATTCCAGCGTTGCGGTCGCGCCGAGGAGTTCTTTCAGACGGCCAGGGTCCTGCGCGCCAGGCAGCTCGACGACGATGCGTCGCTCGCCCTGCCGGGCGATGCTGGGTTCGGCGACACCGAGTGCGTTGACACGATTGCGCAGCGTCGTGATGTTCTGCTTGAGCGCGAAGTCCTTGATCTCTTTCTGCCGGACCTCGGGCAGGCTGGCCCGCAGCAGGAGATCGTCTCCCTGCTTCCCAGACTGGATGTCGAGATCGCGGAACGCGCGTTTCAGCGCCTTTTCGCCGGCATCGCGGGTCTCGGGATCGTTGAACTTGACCTGGATGCTCCCGCCATCGCGGCTCGCCGTCAGATAACGGACCTTGTCTTCGCGCAACTGGGTACGGATGTCGCCGATGTAGCGCTCCAGCGCCTGATCGAGCGCGGCCTCCATATCGACATCGATGACGACATGAATGCCGCCACGCAGATCCAGACCCAGTGACATCTGGTTGAGCCCCATGGCGCGCATCCAGCCAGGCAGGTCAGCGGTTTGAGTCAGGGCCGTGCGATAGCGCTCGGAGAGCGTCTGCTCGATCGCTTCCTGCCCTTTGAGCTGATTGCCTGGAGTTGCAAAACGCACCAGGAGTTTGTCGTCCTCGCGCGTGTCGATGCGCTTAAACGGCACCCGCTCATTCTCGAGCACGGCGCTGATCTCGCCCGCGCTTGTGTCGGTGATCTCGGTGCCGCGCACGGTAGTAATTTCGATCGACGGATCCTGAGAGTAGAGATTCGGCCAGGCTAGAAAGAGGCCGGCCAGGATGACGCTCAGAATCAACAGATTCTTCCACAGGGGATATCGGTTCATGACGGTTTCAATCTCAACGTCGCTGGTTGCGGGTGGAGGGAGATGCGAGGGTGGGCGATGGATCGGCGTCCAGCCCACGGATGCGAAATCTCACCGGGTACGCTCGCGACCAATGTCCAGCACGAAGCGACCCGGGCCGATGCGCCCGGGTCGTGTCCCTAGCAAACTGTGCGGGGGTGCTTCAGAGTTCTTTGAGCGTGCCCTTGGGCAGGATCGATTCAACGGCTGAGCGGCGCACCTTGACCTGGACGCCCTCGGCGATCTGAACCTGCGCAAAGTTCTCACCAATCTCGTTGATGCTGCCCGCCATTCCGCCGACGGTGATGATCTCATCGCCCTTGGCGAGGCTCTCAACCATCTTGCGATGCTCTTTCTGGCGCTTGGCCTGCGGGCGGATCAGGAGAAAATAGAAGATCACCGCAAAGAGGATCAAGGGCAGCAGCGCCATGAAAGAGCCACCCGCTGAGGCTGCCGCCTCACCTTGAGCGAGGGCGTCTGAGATGAAGAAGCTCATAGTGATTCCTGGTTGATTTGCGAGCCGTGCTGAGGCGGCTCCGGTGGTTTGAAGCGGGCGGCCTTGTTGAGACATGGCGACCCGCGAAAAGATAGCGCTGAATTATTGCACACTAGCGGCGATCTTGAGAGCTGAATTCGCGCCCGCGATCTTCCGAACGAATGACGGGTCGTCATCTAGCTCACTCGCGCGCCACTGCGTTGATGCTCAAAATCGCGCACGAAGCCGTCTAAGCGACCCGCCGCGATCGCCTCGCGCAGCCCGCGCATCAGCGTCTGGTAATAGTGCAGGTTGTGGATGGTGCCCAGGCGCGCCCCAAGAATCTCCTTACACTTGTCCAAGTGATGCAGATAGGCGCGGCTGTAATTGCGGCAGCAATAGCAGTCGCAGAGCGGATCGAGCGGGCCTTCGTCGGTGCGATTGACCGCGTTGCGGACCTTCACGATCCCCTGGTGGGTGAACAGATAGCCATTGCGCGCGTTGCGCGTCGGCATGACACAGTCGAACATGTCGATGCCGCGTCGCACGGCGGCGACGATGTCCGACGGGGTGCCGACGCCCATGAGATAGCGTGGGCGATCCGTCGGGAGCTTGTCGGAGAGAAACTCGAGCATGCGCAGACGATCGGCCTCCGGTTCGCCGACCGACAGACCGCCCACGGCATAGCCGTCGAAGCCGATCCGCGTCAGCCCTGCGAGCGACTCGGCGCGCGGGCGCTCGTGCATGCCGCCCTGGACGATGCCGAACAGGGCCGAGGGGTTGTCGCCGTGGGCCTCGCGTGAGCGCACGGCCCAGCGCAGCGAAAGCTCCATGGACTGGCGCGCCTGATCCTCGTCGGCGGGGTAGGGCGTACATTCGTCGAAGATCATGACGATGTCGGAGCCTAACTCGCGCTGGACCTGCATCGAGAGCTCGGGGCTGAGAAAGACCGGGCTGCCGTTGACCGGCGACTGAAAGTGGACGCCTTCCTCGGTGATCTTGCGCAGATCGCCCAGACTGAAGACCTGAAAACCGCCCGAATCGGTGAGGATCGGCTTATCCCAGTGCATGAAGCCATGCAGACCGCCGCAGCGTTGGATGATCTCAGTGCCTGGACGCAGCATCAGATGGAAGGTGTTGCCGAGGACGATCTCAGCGCCGACTTCCAGCAGCTCCTCCGGAGTCATTGCCTTGACCGTGCCATAGGTGCCGACAGGCATGAAGGCAGGCGTCTCCACGCTCCCGCGCGCAAAGCTCAGACGCCCGCGCCGGGCTAGGCCGTCGTGTCCGAGCAGATCAAACTGCATCGTCATTGTCATCCAACCAGTGCGCCAGTTCATCCAGGGTCGTGACCGTCAGTGCTGGCTCGGGCAGCGCGTTTGGCCAGGTTGCACCGGTGCGGTTGATCCAGGCGGCGGTCAGTCCAGCCTTGCGGGCGGCCTCGACATCGAGCCAGGGATCGTCGCCGAGATGCAGGCACTGCTGCGGGCGACACTCGGTGAGCGCCAGCGCACGCTCGAACATGGCTGGATGCGGTTTGGCCGCACCGGCCTCGGCGGCGCTGATGCGATGTCGGAACAGACCCTTCAGGGTGGTGACCTCGGGGTTGGAATTGCCGTTGGTCACGGAGACCAGCAGATAGCGTCGGGAGAGCGACTGGAGTGCCGGCAGTACGTCGGCGTAAGGCTCAACCCGACAGCGATGGTCCATGAAAACGGCCATAGCCGCGTCCACGAGTCGCGTGTCGTCATAGCCATGATCGCCCAGCAGCTCAGTCAGAGACTGGCGCCGCACCAGGCTCACATCATGCGCGATGTCCGGCTCGCGCTCCATGAGCGTGAGCCGATGCTGGTGCATGGCAGCGATGTCGGTGCTCTCGGCCAGTCGTGGTGCCTGCCCCCCAAGCCAGGCATGGAGCGCCGCTTCCGCCGCCGTGATCACAGGCAGGCAGGGCCAGAGGGTTTCGTCGAGGTCTAGGGTGATGAGACGGATTTCAGGCACGCGCACGATTGAAATATTGATTTAACAGCTCTGTATTGTGCCTGGAATCGACACGCGTGGCCAAATGGCCTGAAATCGTCTTGCTTGAGGCATGGCGCGCTGAGGCCAGTATCCAGGCCTGCGTGTGGGCAAAACGTTCGATCAGGATACCCTCGGGCGTCTAATAAGGCCGATAATCGGCCTACGCTCACAGTGTGACGCGCTGACGCGCTATATGCTGTTCCGATATCGTGCACGCTATAACGACTGCGACCGCATGTTAGAGCGTTTACCGTGGATCTGTGAGGAAATGTCTTCGAAAATGCACGAACACCTGTCTGCTGGCGCAGTGCTCTTCCTGACGCCCGACACGGATACCGCGCATGGGCTTAAGGACGCACTGATGGCCCGGCAGATTTCGTGTGAGTCCTGTCATGAGGCTGTCGAGGCCACCGCGCGCATCGCCGCACAAGCGCCCGAACTGCTCTTGCTCGATACACGCAGTGTCGCAAAATCCGACGAGATCGGCGCGTTGATGAACGAGATCATCGCCCGTCAAAAGTCTGTGTCGCCCCGGTTGGTCGTCCTGGAGCAGCGCGACGACATCCGTTATCGGCTGGCGGCGATGCGTGCAGGCGCCGTAGCATTTTTGCGCCTGACGGACACGCCCACCGCGCTGGCCGAGCGTCTGGCACGGATCATCGGCGTGCAGGATCGGGTCCAGGCGAGGGTTCTGGTGGTCGACGATCAGCCCGTGGCTGCACTCTTTGTCGCGCGGGTGCTGCAAGGTGCCGGCATGGCGACCGAGCAAGTCACCGACCCCATGAAGGTCATGGAGGTGCTGGAGCGGTTCGTGCCAAACTTGGTGTTGATGGATCTACATCTATCAGGAGCCACGGGCATCGATCTGACAAGCGTCATTCGCGGGCAGGACAAGTTTGCCGATCTTCCGATCATCTTTCTCTCGGCGCAGCCGGATCTGAATCCGCAAATGGCCGCGTTACGCATTGGTGGCGACGATTTCCTGTCCAAACCGATCGCGCCGGACCGACTCATCGCGGCCGTGCGCGGTCGGATCGAATGGGCCAATGCCCGCATCCGCCAATGCTCGGGCGCGGATGAACTCGATCCGCTCACCCGGTTCGCCAGCCGTGCGCATCTGCTCAAACGTCTCGACTGGATGATCGGGCGCTCCCACTCTGCTCGGCGGCACGGACTCGACCACGCCAGCACGGGACAGCGCGCCATCATCTGTCTGGATATCTTGGGCAATCAGGAAACCCTGGAGCTGGTCGCTGCAGAAGTCATCGTGCACCTCCAACCGGACGACCTTGCAGCCCGGATCAGTGATCGCTCCATTGCCGTGCTCGTGTCCCGTCAGACGCTCAAGATGATCGTCGAATTCGCGCATAAGCTCACGCTCAGGGTCGACAAGATCTTGGGCGAGCACACCATGGGGGCCGATGTTGGCGGCGGTTGGTACCCGCTCAAGGGCGCCTATAGTGATGCGGCGACGTTGCTCTCGCGTGCGAGCAAGGCCGCGCACCGCGCGTTGCGCGACGGCGGCGATCAGATCAGTGTCTATGAGCGTGCGCGTTCCGCCGATGAGAAGGCCGAGCGTGAGGCCGACATCCTGGAGGCCGTCGAGGCCGGTCGTCTGGAGCTACTGTACGAACCCATGCTCGCCTTGACTGATAGTGTCGGCGATCGTTATGAAATGACCCCGCGCCTGATGATCGGCGATGGCGAGCTGCTGCCGCCTGGGGAGTTCCTGTCGGTCGTGGCCGAGGCCGGACGCGCCGATCATTTCGATCGCTGGCTGTTGCGCGCCGGGCTGGATGTGATTAAGCGCAAACGCGACGCTGGCGAGCCAGTGCTGCTGTTCATTCATCAGTCGCTGTTGGGTCTGACCGATGACGACTGGATCGACTGGGTGCGCGATCAGATCAATGTACGCGACCTGATTCATGTGCCTCCGATCCTGCAATTGGAAGTCAGCGAGGCTGACCA
>JARIBS010000115.1 GCA_029257385.1 Thiorhodococcus sp. | reverse complement strand
GTATGCGTCCGGTCTGACTGCCCTGCCTGCGTGATGGAGTGGGTGATAGTGTCCACCATCGAAAGTGGACATCTTGAGGTTGGTGATGGCGGGGAAGAAGGGTTTGAAGAAGCGGGTCTGGTCTGATGACGAGAAGCGGACGATTTGCGCGCAGACGTTGACGCCGGGCGTTTCGGTTGCACAGGTTGCGCGGCGCTATTCGATGAACGCGAACCTGATTTTCAAATGGCTGAAGGATCCTCGGTTCGCGCCGAAGGAGGGTGGATCGTCGCCAGAGGAGAGTGTCGCTCTTGAAGGCATTTTCCTTCCTGTCGAGATTGAACCGTCTGCGCTGGAAAGGGCCACCGCGCCGGCGCGAATGAACGGCGTGGCGGCTGATCCTGATCTTACAGTCATGGCGCAGCGCGTGGACATCGCGTTGTCGGACGGGCGTCGTATTCTGGTGGAAGGCCCCACTTCGCTGGCATCGGTCGTTGGCTTGGTGCAGGGGCTGACAGCATGATCCCTGTGCCGAGCAACACGCGGGTTTGGCTTGCTGCTGGCGTGACGGATATGCGGCGGGGCTTCAACACGCTGGCAGCGCAGACGGAAAAAATGCTGACCGAGGACCCGTATTCCGGCCATCTGTTCGTGTTCCGTGGCCGTCGGGGTGACCTGTTAAAAATCATCTGGTGGGATACGCAGGGCGCATGCCTGTTCATGAAACGCCTCGAGAAAGGGCGGTTTGTCTGGCCGGCGGCGAAGGATGGCAAGGTGTGCGTGACAGCTGCTCAGTTGGCGATGCTTCTGGAAGGAATTGACTGGCGCATGCCACAGCGAACATGGCGACCATTACAGGCCGGATAGGCCAATAAAACATGAGGTTTTCCGCATTTTTTGTTCCGTTCAGGAGGCTGTTCGGATATAAAATGCGCATGCGCGTGACGTTCAAATCCCTGCCTGAAGACCCCACTGAGCTGCGCGCAGTCAGCGAGTTGATGGCGGCCGAAATCAAATCACAGGCCTATCAGATCGAGAAGTTGAAGAAGGAACTGGCGGCACATCGCAAGGCCCGTTTTGGCAGCAAATCCGAGACCATGGATCAGTTGGCGTTCGATCTGCAAGAAGACACCGAAATTGCGGTGGCATCCCAGGCGCAAAAGACAGCCCCCGAGACTGATACGGATCAGGATGCTCCCGCCAAACGCACCCATAATCGTGCGCCACTGCCCGATCATCTGAAGCGGCAGGAAGAAATCCTGTCACCGGGCGATAGCTGCTGCGATTGTGGCGGTGCCCTCAAGCAGCTCGGCGAAGATGTCACCGAGGAACTGGAATACGTCCCCGGCCATTTTGTGGTGAAACGGATCGTTCGGCCTCGCATGACCTGTACCTGTTGCGAGGTGTTCGTCCAAGCCGAACTGCCCTCGCGCCCGATCACCCGCGGACGTCCAGGCCCAGGTCTTCTGGCCCATGTGCTGGTCGGGAAGTATTGTGATCATCTGCCGTTGTATCGCCAGTCTGAAATCTATGCCCGTGACAAGGTCGACCTGCATCGTTCCACGCTGACCGATTGGGTGGGGCGATCAACGGCGCTTCTGGAGCCACTGGCAGCCCATATCGGCAAGCTGGTTCGGGTCGGACCTGCGCTGTTTGCAGATGATACGCCCGTCAAGATGCAGGCCAAAGGCACGGCGCAAACAGCGCGCCTATGGAGTTATGTGCGCGATGAGCGCCCGTGGTGCGGGCGAGCGCCGCCCTGCGTCTGGTATCAGTTCAGCGTGGATCGCAAAGGTGAGCACCCCTCATCTCACCTCAAAGGGTATAAGGGAGTGATCCACGCCGATGGCTTCACTGGGTTCAACGGCCTGTTCGGGACAGACCGCGCCAGCGAGCAGGCCTGCATGGTTCATGTGCGCCGCAAGTTTGTCGATGTCTACGAAAGCGAAGGCTCTGCCATCGCCGAGGAAACGATCAAGCGCATCGCTACCCTTTATGCTGTGGAAAAAGAAGCACGCTACAAGTCTTCCGACGAACGCGTTGCCCTGCGCCAAGCAAAGGCAAAGCCAGTCTTTGACGACCTCGAGGCATGGCTCGCGTTGCAGTTGCCCAAAATCTCCGGGAAGTCGACGTTGGCAGCAGCGATCCGCTACGCGCTCGGCCGCATGCCAAAGGCGCGGGCATATCTCGAAAACGGAAAGCTGGAGCTGGACAATAATATCTGCGAGCGCTCAATCAGACCGGTGACTCTCGGACGCAAAAACTATCTGTTCATGGGGTCAAAAGGTGGCGGCGACGCTGCTGCCATCGCCTATACGCTCGTTGAGACCTGTCGCATGAACAATGTCGATCCGGAAGCCTGGCTGCGCTGGGTTCTCGCCCGCGTTGCAGACCACAAGATGACCCGCCTTGATGACCTCATGCCCTGGAACTGGTCGGCTGAATAAGTCAACGCCAGTCAGACCGGACGCATACTCAGAACCCATGGCGCATGGCACACAGCCGCAATCGTCTTGCCCTGATCATGGAACGCACGAACAAGTTTCAACACATCCTCTTCAACCCGCAACAGGTCCGGGTTGATCTGCCCGCCGGGGATCACAAGCGCGTCATAATCTTCTGCAGATACATCACTGATCCTGGCATCCGCTTCGGCCTCGCGGCCCCAGTCGTCACCTTCCCAGCCCTTGATCGCCTTACCGTCAAGCGTTGCAACATGCACCATGGCACCTTTCTCGCGAAGCTGATCGCGGGGGAATTCAAGCTCGGATTGTTCAAACCCGTGCGTCGAAATGATAAGGATTTTCGCTGTATCAATAGCTGGCACGAGAGCCTCCTTTCGTCAAATGGCGAAACAGGGCATGCGCCCTGCTCTTCACTCCCTCAACGTTCGGCGCACCAAAGTGTTCCTTACAACGCCGCCGCCAGCCGCGTGCCCTGATCAATCGCGCGCTTGGCATCAAGCTCTGCCGCCACATCCGCCCCGCCAATCACATGACAGGCAATGCCCTTGGCCTCCAACGCATCCGCCAGGGACCGCTGTGGCAGCTGACCCGCGCACAGCACAACTGTGTCACAAGCAATCACCTCGGGTCGCTCGCGCCCCGCACCATGGGAAATATGCAGCCCTTCGGCGTCGATCCGTTCGTAGTTCACGCCGGATTTCATCTGCACGTCTTTCATCTTCAGGCTCATCCGGTGAATCCAGCCCGTTGTCTTGCCCAATCGCTTGCCCGGCTTTTCCGCCTTGCGCTGAAGCAAGATCACCTGCCGCGCAGGTGGGGTCGGTTGCGGGCCTTCGGGGGCCAAACCAGATCGCTGCTTCGCCGGGTCCGTGATGCCCCATTCGCGCATCCACTCGG
>JARIBS010000109.1 GCA_029257385.1 Thiorhodococcus sp. | reverse complement strand
TTGCCGATATCGACATAATAGTCGCCGAACTCATCGACGGTGATGACTATCGATTCAGTCGTCGCACTGGTGATTCCGCCCGCCTTCTCCTGCGGCAGACTGACCTTGACGCCCGTGGTGATCAGCGGTGCGGTCACCATGAAAATAACCAGCAGCACCAGCATCACATCGATATAGGGCACCACGTTGATCTCGGCGATCAACCGGCGGCGGTTGCGGCTGCGCGTATGTCTGGCCATGGTTTAGTTGCGGCCCTGGCGCTGGAGCAGGGTGGCGAACTCCTCGATGAACTCCTCATAACGATTGTTGAGCCGTTCGACCTGATTGGCGTACTGGTTGTAGGCGATGACTGCGGGGATGGCGGCAAACAGCCCGATGGCGGTCGCCACCAGCGCCTCGGAGATTCCAGGCGCAACCAGCGCCAGGGTTGCCTGCTCGACATTCCCGAGCGCATGGAAAGCTTGCATGATGCCCCAGACGGTGCCAAGCAGCCCCACATAGGGGCTGGTCGAGCCGACTGTCGCCAGAAATGCCAGATGGGTTTCCAGGCGATCCATCTCGCGGCTCATCGCCACTCGCATCGAGCGCTCCGAGCCTTGTAGCACCGCCATCATGTCGTTGCCTTCGGACTTGCGCAATCGCACGAACTCCTTGAAACCAGCTCGAAAGATGCTGGCCAATCCCTGACTGCGCTTGCCATCCTCGCTGAGTTCGGTGTACAGGGCGCCCAGATCGCCGCCGGACCAGAAGCGCTCCTCAAACGCATTGGCCGCTTTGCGGGCCTTGCCCAAAACCCGGCTGCGATCGAGGATCATCGTCCAGGAGATAACAGATGCCGCCAGCAGGATAAACAGCACCAACTGGACGACGAAACTGGCGTTGAGCACCAAGCTCAGCAGCGACAGATCGGTACTCATTTTTGCACATTACTCCATGGGGGCGTGCGCCCGAGGCGCGAGGCCAGACAAAATTGCAGAGGCGAGAAACTCCGGCATACGCCGGGGCCGCATGGTCGCGGCATCGAGACACGCCACCTTGACCTGGCCCTGACAGCAGCAGACGTCATCGCCGACGCGCAGAATGCGCTGCTCGAACGTCAGACTCGCGCCCCCTTGATGGCTGACTGCGGACCTGACGGTCAACAGCGCATTAAAACGCGCCGGCGCCAGATATTCGAGCGCAACGGTGCGCACGGCGAACACGATGCCATCGCGCTCGCGCAGCACGTCCTGCTCAAACCCCAGCGCACGCAGCCACTCGGTGCGCCCGCGCTCCATGAAGCGCAGATAATTGGCATAGAAGACCACGCCCGCAGCGTCAGTGTCTTCGTAATAGACACGCACGGGCCAGTCGAAAATCACGTTGGAGCTTTGCTTTGAAAACGGCATTCTGAAGGAGTTACGCAGCGAGGTGATCGAGACGGATCACTTATAAAGGTGTGAAGTGTATCGAAAACTGTCGACTCAGACACAGCATAGCAGCGTTTATTCACGAAGCGTGGCCGGATCCATCCGCAAGAACGCATCCTCCGGGATGTGGCACTTAAACAGAAGCTTGAGCCATCTCGATGCCGCTCAGGAAAATCTTGAGGGCTATCTTGGAGCCGAGCTGGTCGCCGAAGATCTCCACCTCGCCCAACAGGTGCTCGGTGAAATCACCGGCCAGTTTACTCCAGACGATTTGCTTGGAAGGATCTTTTCGAGTTTTTGTATTGGAAAGTAAAATCGTGCGGATCTGTGGGCTGCATCTCAAATCATATCTAAAATAAATCTGTTCCTTTTTTTAAAATCGCATGCTCTTTAAGGAAAAACTCAATGTCCAAATTTATGTGTCCGCCTGATTGTTCTTGTTATGAGTTGCCCGAACCATTTCTGCTTTATGCTCTAAATCAATACGTGCCTCATACATATGAGTTAGTAGTGATTCTAAAAGATCAATTGATAAGCTAAGAGTACGCTTATCAGCGGCATTCAAGCGATGTGCTGCATCGTCAACTATGAACTTTAGGCCATTCAAACCATCAATAATGCTATCCGGTATATTTGGAGAATCTTTTAGCTTCTCGATTTTTCTTGCTAAACCCCATGCCACATTGTCATCTATATTTTCGATGACACAAATACCTTCTAGTAAAGCTCTAACCCCCATTGCAGTAACTATCTTAAGGCCTTGCTGAAAAGCAGCTACAATTTCCTTGTATGAGTCATTTAGCTTTTTATCTACATGATGAGATCGCTTTGCTTCCCGCTCCCCAAGATTTTTTCTCTTGGGATGATAATTATAAGAGTATACGTCATCACCTTTGTGATCATGCATTCCAGAACAAGTCCACTTCTCTTGCAAAGTAGCTGCATCACACCCCCGAAAAACTAGGAAGCGGAACTCTGTCTCTTCATAATAACCCAGAAATCTCTGGCCATGATCTTCAAACTCCTCATGATATGACTGGTCATGAGTGGATTTGATATCATGATTTGTTTCGCCTTTACAAGTATTACAGTAGATCTTTGCTCTATCTGTCACTTAACTCTCCGTGACTAATAACAATTAATTAGACAGATTCCGTCTATCCCGCCTGAGATCCGTGTACGCACATCTGGCCTAGCGGCTCCTGCAACAACTCTGAGCTGGCATCATCTTGTATGCCCGACCTGAGACTAGATCATGGAGAAAAACCATCAACCTACCAGGAAAAAGCCCGGTCATTTTGCCATCGGCCTGTCGAAAAGGTCTACGCACCAGGACGCATCAGAAAGCCCACTGATACGCCGAACGCGCTGTTCTAGGGCATCCCGAAGCACATCCTCGCGGCTGTAGAGCAGTGTGAAGGCGTCCTTGGAGCGGGTGATTGCGGTATAGACCAGCTCGCGCGTCAATACGGGGTTGGGCGCGTCGGGGAGGATCAGTGCGGTGTGCGAGAACTCCGAACCCTGTGATTTATGCACCGTCATCGCAAAAACGGTCTCCACCGCCTGTAGCCTGCTCGGCAGCACCCAGCGAATCCCACCCGAACCATCCCCTGCCGGAAAGGCCACGCGCAGCGGCCGCCGAAGGCTGCCATCGTCGCGTCGGATCGGCACCGCAAGCGTGATGCCGATATCTCCGTTCATGAGCCGCAGTGCGTAGTCATTGCGCATGATCAGCACCGGGCGGCCCGCAAACCACTGACCCGCCTGGTCCGCAGCGCGAAAACGCGCGGGAATGGCCTCAAGCGCATTGATTATCCGCTGATTCAGCCCCTCGACCCCCCAAGGTCCACGCCGCAGCGGGGTGAGGAGCTGAAAACGGCCATGGGCCTCAAGCACGGTCCGCGCCCAGTCATCCAGCGCGGTCTGATCCGCGCTGTCGCCCGGATAGGCGTGCTCCATCGTCTCCAGATAGCCGCGATAGCCGCTGTGGACCAGATTATCGAGCGCGGGGTCTTGCTCGTTGCGTAGACGGATGGCCTTGATGGTGCCAAGTGTCTTGTCCAACTTCGGCGGCTTGCGCGCAAACAGCGCCAACGCCGCAGCCGAGCGATCCACGACCGTTTGATCATCGAGCACGCCCGCGTTGACCAGCTCGGCCAGCGCGCCGATGCCACCCTGAGCCTCGAAGCGGTAGCTCTTGCGCAGCATGGCGATCGACTGATCGAGCGCCCGACCCTCGGGGTCCAGGAAAGCGTCTTCGATGCGCTCGCCGGTGACGCGCAGCAGCCAGTCGCGGGTCTCGGGGCGATAGTGCGCGCGACGCGCCCGCTGGCAGAGATCGCCCAGCACCGCTCCGGCCTCGACCGAGGCGAGCTGGTCCTTGTCGCCCAGCAGGATGAGCCGGGCATCGGGGCGCAGTGCATCGAGCAGATTGGCCATCATCTCCACATCCACCATCGACGCCTCATCGACCACCACCAGATCGGCCGGGAGCGGATTGTCGACATGATGGCGAAAGTGGCGACTGTTGGGGATCGCGCCCAGCAGACGGTGCAGCGTGGTCACTTCGGTTGGAATCTCGCCGCGCATCTGCTCGCCCCCCGGAAGATCGGCGAAGGGCAGGCCCGCGACCCGTCCGGCAATCGATTCGTTCAAGCGTGCTGCGGCCTTGCCGGTTGGTGCTGCCAGGCGGATACGCAGCGCAGCCTCGCCCCGGCCCATGGTCAAGCCTTGCAGCAGGGCGAGCAGACGCACCACGGTGGTGGTCTTGCCGGTGCCGGGTCCGCCGGTGATGATGGCGAATGCGCTACGCGCGGCGAGTGCGCAGGCGACTGTCTGCCAGGTGTCGTCGGTGTCTTTGAACAGCGCATCGAGCAGGTCGCGCATCCCGTCCTCTGGCAGGTCGATCGGCTGGCGTAGACGCTCGGCGATGCCTTGGCGAATGCGGGTCTCATAGTGCCAGTAGCGGCTCAGATAGAGCAGCGGGCGCTCGGGATGGCCCGCGAGGATCAGTGGGGTTTGAGGGCGGGGAAGATCGATTTCGCCACGATCTAACCCGCCCGTGGTGCAACTCACAGCCGTTACGGCCGGGCTACGGGCCAGGCGCTGGAGCCAGTCCGCGATGCTCAAGTCGGCGAGCAAGCTGGCAAGCTCGGCGTGGATTTCGGGGCTGAGTGTGGCCTCATCATGCAGACTGGTGAGCAAGGCGTGCGGCTGCTCCAGGGCGTCTTTGAGATCGAGACAGACATGACCGTGGCCGTTGCGCTCGCTGGTCAATGCCACGGCGAGTAACACGGCGGGGTCGGCTTCTGATCCCTGCTCGTGGATGAAGCGCGTCAGAGCCAGATCCAGCGCGCGCAGCGCCCCGGCATCCACCCAGCGGTGCATGCGCTCGAAGAGGTCCGTGATCATCAGCGCCTTCATGAAACACCCCGAAACATGCGATCGAGCGTCTCGATCAGAAAACGCGGCGGTTTGTCCACGAACAGCCCCTGGCACTCGGCATAGCCGCCGCGCAGAAAGACATAGATGGCCCCGCCGATGTGGCGATCGTAGTCATAGCCCGGCAGACGCGCCCCGAGCTGACGGTGTAGCGCCAGCAGATAGAGGACGTATTGCAGGTCATAGCGCGCATGCAGCATCGCCTCGCGCATGGCCGTGTCGCTGTAGGCGGCATCGTCTGGTCCCAGCCAGTTCGATTTCCAGTCCACCACGTAGTAGCGCCCATCGTGCTCGAAGACCAGATCGATGAAGCCCTTGAGCATGCCGTTGATCCAGCGCGCACTGAGTTCAGGGCGCGTGTGCCCGCTCAGGACATGCGCATGGATCAACCGGTCGAGCATGCCGATATCGACGCCACGGCTCTCCAGCCAGAACTCCATCTCGACCTGCATGCGCTCGGGTGACAGGTCGGTCAGCGCCAGTTTCGCGGTTGGACCATCGGCGTCTGGCAGCACCCATTCGCGCTGTAGGAACTCCACGAGCCAGACATCTAACGGATCGATCCACTCGGTCAGACGGCGCAGATTGCAGCGCTGACCAAGCATCTCGCGGCGTTTATCTGACGCTTGCACAGCGGCCGCAAAGCCCCGCAGTTGCTGGCCCTGCACATCGCTCGCGCGCGCCGTGGCGGCCCACTCCAGGATGCCGTGCAGAAAGGTGCCGTAGCGGCTGCCCCGAGGGAGTGCATGCAGGTGTTTATCTGGAAAGGAGCGCACCGTCTCGGCGCGCTGTGTCGGCGCCGTTTCCTCCAGCGCGGTTTCCTGAACCGCCGTTTCGACCACGCTCGACATGGTGGACGGGGTCTGGGGCGTCTCATCGTCGAGCAGCGGCGCGGTCTGTTTTCTCAGCGCCGTGTAGCTGGTGATCCACCAGGGCGTCAGACGAATGTCGGGCGCCGCGCGCGCCTGCTCAAGCGCCTCTTGTGTCGCTGGGCGGTAGCGCTCGGGATCGTCCGAGGGCAGGTCGATGATGCTCAAACAGCCAGGCCGTCGCACGCACTCGCCGAGATCGCCCGCGTGCGCGCCCAGCAGATAGGCCAGGGCGGATTCGCTCAGGTCGGACGTCGGCGCCACACCCAGCCAGTTGGCATATCGCGCCCGTGTCAGCGCCACATAGAGCTTGCGCAAATCCTCGCCCAGACGCTCCGCGTCGGCCTGGGCAACGATCGTCTCGTCCCCGCCCAGATGGACCCTCAGGTTGCGCTCCGCGTCGTGTGTCTTGAGCGGCAGGTCTTTGGGTTTGACGCTCCGGCAGTTGACGATGAACGGCAGGAACACCAGTGGATATTCCAGCCCTTTGGATTTATGAATACTGACCACTCGGACCAGATGCGCGTCGCTCTCCAACCGCAACTGTTGCGCCTCGGGCGTCTGGGTGTCGGTCATTGTCTGGGACTCTTCCAGATAGCGCACCAGGGCCTGCTCGCCATCGAGCTGTTCACTGGCCGCTTGCAGGAGTTCGCCCAAATGCAGCAGATCGGTCAGCTCGCGCTCGCCATCGGGTGTGCGCAGCAGACGCGCGGCCACCTGGAAATCCGCGATCAACCGGTACAGCAGCGCCTACTCGCCCCGGTGCTGCCACAACGCATGTTAGGCGCGGAACGTCTCGCCCTGTGCCTCCCAATAGAGTTCATCGCGATTGAGCCGGTCGAGCGCCTCCAGCCGCAGCCCGAGTAGGCGGATTGCCAGCGCCTGGCGCAGTAGCCATTCATCGAGTGGATTGGCGATGGCGCGCAGCAGTATCGTCAGCTCACCGGCCACCGCGCTGGCGAAAACATTGCCGCGCTCAGAGAGATAGACGCTCGCCACGCCCAGGCGGCGCAGTTGGGCGCGCACCAGATCCGCCTCACCCCGGTTGTTGACCAGAACGGCCATATCGCCCGGCACGAGCGGGCGCTGTCCGCCCCAAGCGTAGGGCAACAGCGCGCGCCCGGTCTGCCCAAGCTCGAGCAGCCGGGCGATCTCGCGCGCGGCGGCTGTGGCCATCTGCTCACCGTAGGCGTTCTTGGTTATTTTCTCCTCGATCAGCCAGACCTGCATCGGCGGGCATGGCTGGCCGTCGAGTCTGAGAGTGTCCAAGGCGTCCGGGCGCGCCGCGACGGGCAGAAAAGGCATCGGGTTGCCGCTCGCTTGCCGGAACAGAAAAGCCCCCCGCTCGGCGCTGCGCTCGCCGAACTCAAAGAGCGCGTTGATCGCCCCGATCAGGTCGCCCGATGAACGGTAGTTGGTATCGAGCGTGTAGTGACGGTTCCCGGTATCCGCCCGCGCGATCAGATAAGTATGGATATCCGCGCCTCTGAAGCCGTAAATCGCCTGCTTGGGATCGCCGATCATGAAAAAGCCGGTCGCAGGGTCCGATGCGGCGACCCGATAGATGGCGTCGAAACTGCTGTACTGCACCGGGTCGGTGTCCTGGAACTCATCGACCAGGGCGATCGGAAACTGCGCGCGGATCGCGTGTGCGAGCTGTTCGCCGCGCTCCCCGCGCACGGCCCGATCGAGACGGGTCAGGAGATCGCGCTGGGTCAGCAGCCCACGGCGCTGCTTCTCCTGCTCGACACGCGTCTCGATCCACTGCACCGCGTGGGCGAGCAGACCGGGATGAGGATCGGGCAGA
>JARIBS010000106.1 GCA_029257385.1 Thiorhodococcus sp. | reverse complement strand
TCGGCCTAGCCGCCGCTCCGCAGCTCAATATCGAAATCACCGGCGGTGTCGAGGCCGCACAGCCGATCGCAGTGGTGCCCTTCGGCGTCTCTGAGGGGCTGATTCCGCCGGTCGACATCGCCGCCGTCATCAGTGCCGATCTCGCCCGCACCGGCAAGTTCAAACCCATGCCGACGCGCGACATGCTCGATATGCCAGCGACGCGTGAGGATGTGGATCTGCGCGACTGGAGCCTGCTTGGGATGAACAATCTGGTCATCGGTCGGGTCGAGACCGATGCCACGGGCTTTCGGGTCAGCTTTAGTCTCTACGACGTGCTGCGCGATCAGGAGCTTGCCAGCACCAGCCTGGTCAGTACCAAAAACGCCATGCGCGCCACGGCGCACCGCATCGCAGACCTGATCTACGAGAAGCTGACCGGCCAAAAAGGCGTGGCGGCGACCCGCATCGCCTACATCACCTCGACCGGCAGCGGTGAGGCGCTTCGGGTGACCCTGCGGGTGGCCGATGCCGACGGCTATAACCCGCAGACCATCGTCTCGTCGAGCGAACCCATTATGTCCCCGGCCTGGTCCCCGGACGGGCGGCGCATCGCTTATGTCTCTTTCGAGAACCGGCGACCGGCCATCTATGTCCAGGAGCTTGGCTCCGGTCGGCGCGAGCTGATTGCCAGCTATCCTGGGATCAACGGCTCGCCGGCCTTCTCGCCCGATGGCTCGCGTCTGGCGATGACGCTGTCGAAGGACGGCAATCCAGACATCTACAGCCTCAACATGCTCAGTCGCGAGCTGGTGCGGCTGACCGATCACTATGCGATCGACACCGAGCCTTCCTGGTCGCCCGATGGACGCTCGCTGATTTTCACCTCCGACCGGGGCGGGAGTCCGCAGATCTACCGGATGTCCGCATCCGGCGGTGCGGCCCAGCGCATCAGCGTCGAGGGCGACTACAACGGTCGCGCCTCCTACTCGCGCGATGGGCGCTCGATCGCCATGGTCACACGCATCAACGGCGCTTTCCGCATCGCGGTACTCGATACCGAGCGCCGGATCACCCGGCTGCTCAGCAACGGTACTCTGGACGAATCGCCCAGTTTCGCGCCCAACGGCAGCATGGTCATTTACGCTACGCTCCATGGTGACCGTGGCGTGCTGGCGGCGGCTTCCGCCGAGGGCGGCGGCAGCCAACGTCTTTCTCAGGACTCGGGCCAGGTGCGTGAACCGGCTTGGTCTCCCTTTATGCGGTAAGGAGCACAACATCATGTTTGATTTTCCGAGATCCTTAGCTGCACGACTTGCGTTGCTCGTTCTTGGCCTCGCACTGGCCGGTTGCTCAAGCACGCCCCAACAGCCTGTCTTAACTGATCCCCGCCCGATCTCGCCCGCGCCACCCGTCTCGCAGGAGACGACCACGGCGCCGCTCGAGTCGAGCCGTCCGACCTATGCCGGCCCTTGGGAGGATCCTTCCAGCCCACTGTACAATCGCACACTGTATTTCGATTACGACACAGCCGAGATCAAGCCCGAATATCTGCCCTTGATGCGCACCCATGCGCGCTATCTCGGCAGTCATACTGAGACGCGTGTGACGCTCGAGGGGCATACCGACGAGCGCGGCACCCGTGAGTACAACCTGGGGTTGGGCGATCAGCGCGCCGATGCGGTGCGGCGCTCCATGCTCGCCGAAGGGGTGCTGCCCGATCAGATGGCCAATCTCAGCTATGGCGAAGAGCGTCCGGCAGAACTCGGGCACAACGAGCGAAGCTGGCGGCTGAACCGTCGTGTGATCATCCAATATTGATGGGAGACAAGGGTTTGAGGTATTCGCTACACCCGACGCTACTGGCGACAGCGCTTGCCGCCGCGATGGCCGGAACCGCTTATGCGGACCCCGCGCTTGAGGGACGGATTGGTCGCCTGGAGCGCATTCTGGAAAATCAAAGCGGCTCTGAGCTGTTGATGCAGATGCAGCGGTTACAGACCGAAGTCCAGGAGCTGCGCGGCATGTTGGAGCAGCAGCGGTTTGATGTCGACAAGCTCCAGCGCCAGCAGCGCGATCAGTTCATCGACATCGATTCGCGTCTGAACAGATCGCTCGGTGGCGCTCAGTCGGGCGACGAGGCGAGACCGCAGTTGCCGCCCGGCATGGTGGATGCCAGCGGCGGTGATCAGGACTCGCCCGCAGACGTTCAGCGGCCCACTGCGCCGCCCACGCCTTCGAGCCCCGGCGCGATTGGCATTCCTGCTTTGCCATCGCCCGAAACCATCGGTGGCAGCGAGCGTGATCTCTACAGCCAGGGCTTTGAGCTGCTCAAAGAGCGCAAGTACGAGGAGTCAAAAACGGTCTTCAACGAGCTTCTGCGTCGTTATCCACAGGGCGAGTTCGCGGGCAATGCCCGCTATTGGTTGGGCGAGACTTACTATGTGCTGCGCGACTACCCGGCCGCACTGGCTGAGTATGACCGACTCGTACAGCTCAATCCGGGCAGCTCCAAGGTTTCCGGGGCCTTGTTGAAGGTCGGCTTCATCCAATACGAGCAGCGTGATTTCGACCAGGCCAGGGCGACCTTCGAGAAAGTCATCAGCACCTATCCCAACAGCACCGAGGCGCGTCTGGCACGCAGTCGGCTAGAGCGTATCGAGCGCGGCGAACCCTGATGGGGCGCGGCTGATTTTGATGCTGGCCCAGCGGTTAGTCGTCAGGGTCGTAGGCGCATGCAACTTCTATCCTGACACTGGAGGTTGGGAGACTCGCCGCCTTTTCCACATGTGATGACGGGTCTTTGTTGAGTCCCGCATCACAATACGGTCATATCACACTTGGTACGCTTCAACACAATGTGTCTATACAGCGCAGCGTTTGGTGCTTGGACGGAGGGCTTCTTCGCATCCAGCGATGGGTGAGCATCGGCCTCCTCGAACTAGCGTCGCGTCATTCCTCTGCAATCCGTGAAACGTTTCGGAGGGGGGAAGACCGGAAAGCGCTGGTGCCTGGGGTGGTTGGGCGAGAGGACGACGATTTTAGTGGTGTGCTAGACGGATTCTGCAATTTTAGTTTTATCAATATGAAAATGGGTAGTGCTCTTATTCTATAGGATAAATAATTAGCAATGCATTGTCCAAAGTGTGGCTCAAGCGGAATCGTGAAGAATGGAATCAATGCAACCGGAAAGCAAAATCATCGGTGTCAAGAATGCAGTCGACAGTTTGTGCTTGAA
>JARIBS010000103.1 GCA_029257385.1 Thiorhodococcus sp. | reverse complement strand
CTCGATTGCCAATCACAATCCCATTACATGAAGTCTTCCTTGCTCTGCGCCTTTGAGCGCGCGTCCTTGCGGGCGATCAGGCCCTTCTGCAGCAGGTCTTTGAGGTTCTGATCCAGAGTCTGCATGCCGTGGGCCTGGCCCGTCTGAATGGCGGAGTACATCTGCGCGACCTTCGCCTCGCGGATCAGGTTACGAATCGCCGGTGTGCCGATCATGATCTCATGGGCGGCGAGACGCCCGCCGCCGGTTTTCTTCATCAGCGTCTGAGAGATGACCGCGCGCAGCGATTCCGACAGCATGGCGCGCACCATGTCTTTTTCCGATGCTGGGAAGACGTCGATGATGCGGTCGATGGTCTTGGCCGCCGAGGTGGTATGCAGGGTGCCGAAGACCAGGTGCCCGGTTTCGGCTGCGGTCAGCGCGAGCCGGATCGTCTCCAGATCGCGCAGCTCGCCGACCAGGATGATGTCGGGATCCTGACGCAGTGCCGAGCGCAGCGCCTCGCTGAACCCAAGGGTATCGCGATGGACCTCGCGCTGATTGACCAGACACTTCTTGCTGGCATGGACGAACTCGATCGGATCCTCGATGGTGAGGATATGGGCGTACAGGTTGTCGTTGAGATGATCGACCAGCGCCGCCAGCGTCGTCGACTTACCGGAGCCGGTCGGACCCGTCACCAGAATCAGGCCGCGCGGAACATCGATAATGCCCTTGAAGCTCGACGGCGCATTGAGCTCCTCAAGCGACAAGACCTTTGATGGGATGGTGCGAAAGACCGCGCCCGCACCGCGCTTCTGGTTGAAAGCGTTGACACGAAAACGGGCGATGCCGGGGATCTCGAAGGAGAAGTCGGTCTCGAGAAACTCCTCGTAGTCCTTGCGCTGCTTGTCGTCCATGATGTCGTAGACAAGCGAATGGACCGTGCGGTGTTCCAGAGCCGGGACGTTAATCCGGCGCATGTCTCCATCGACGCGGATCATGGGTGGCAAGCCCGCCGAGAGATGCAGGTCAGATGCGTTGTTTTTGACGCTGAAGGCGAGAAGTTCGGCAATGTCCACGATTCACTCCATTTGAGGCCAGGCCTTTTGACGCCGGATTCCGGGGTTCAGCGACATGACCATCGATCCGCATCGTCTCGGGATGATCCCGCGATTGCTGCCCTAGCCGCGTATTCTGCCGCAATTCCCGACCGGAAAACGCCACGGAGTCCACAGATTGAACGTCGCGCTCGCCAGTTTGCCCCGTGCTCAGGACCGCGCACCCTGCTCGAGCATCGCGACCTTGTCCATCACCATCTGAGCCAGATCCCGCTTGTAGCGCGCGATACGCTCGCGGATAGTCGCGTCTGATGCACCCAGAATCTGAGCGGCGAGGATACCGGCGTTCTTGGCGCCGTTGATGGCCACCGTGGCGACTGGTACGCCGGCGGGCATCTGCACGATTGATAACAGCGAGTCTTGGCCGGAGAGGCTCGAGGTCTTGACCGGTACGCCGATCACCGGCAGTGGGGTGATGGCCGCCGCCATACCGGGCAAATGGGCCGCGCCGCCCGCGCCGGCGATGATGACCCGCAGGCCACGCTCCACCGCTGACTCGGCATAGTCGTAGAGCCGCTGGGGTGTGCGATGTGCCGAGACGATGGTCATTTCATAGGCGACATCGAAGTCGTCCAGGATGGCTGCGGCCTCCTGCATCACCGTCAAATCTGAGTCGCTGCCCATGATGATGCCGACCACGGGTCTGCTCTGGCCAGGGCCTTGGGTGGGGGAGGGGTGCTGCATATCGGGTTGAGTCATGGATGGTCCTCGCCGGAGATCTCAATCAGCGCGCGCACACGCTCGGCCTTATCGCGGGCGGTATTAATATCGGGGTCGAGCACGGTGACATGGCCCATCTTGCGAAAAGGTGCGGTGGTCGCTTTGCCGTAAAGATGCAGACAGACGCCGGGAATCGCCAATGCCTCGGCCATTCCCCGAATCACGGGGCGACCGCGATGCTCAGGCATGCCGAGCAGATTGATCATGGCCGCGGGTGAGAGTTGATCCGTCGCGCCGAGCGGCAAACCCACCACGGCGCGCAGATGCTGCTCGAACTGGTCGGTGATGTTGGCCTCAATGGTGTGATGGCCAGAGTTGTGCGTGCGCGGTGCCACCTCGTTGACCAGCAGCTCATTGGTTGCGGTGAGAAACATCTCGACGCCAAAGATGCCCACGCCGCCCAGCACCTCGACGGTACGCACCGCCAGGCGCATCGCCGCAGCAGCCGTTTCCACGTCGAGATCAGCGGGAGCGAGCAGCATGTCGAGGACGTTCTCGCCCGGGCGAAAGCACATCTCCACCACAGGGTAACAGCGGCTGTCGCCGTCGAGTCCGTGTGCGACCAGTACCGCGAGTTCTTTCTCGGCCGGGACAAAGCGCTCGACCAGGGAGGGTCTGGGCAGATGCAAACCATAGTCCGCAGCGGACTTGATGATGCTTACGCCACGGCCGTTATAACCACCACGGCGGATTTTCTGGACCAAGGGATAGCCGAATGCGGCAAAGGCCGCAGCGCTCGGTTCCGGCATCGCCGCGAAGGGTGCGGTTGGGATGCCGGCATCCGCTAAAGCCTGTTTCTGCGTCAACTTGTCCTGGATCAGCGCGAGCACTCTGGGCGAGGGATGAATCCGATGGCCCTCGCGCTCGAGCTGGATGAGGGTCTCGGTATCGATATCCTCGATATCGAAAGTCATGACATCGCAGGACTTGGCAAGCTCGCGCAGTTTGGCCGGGTCATGGTAGTCGCCGACGATCTGGTGTCCAGAAACCTGCCCGGCTGGCGAACCCGGCGTGGGGTCTAGAATTGTGCAGGTACAGCCGAGCCGTTTTGCGGCTTTGGCCAGCATGCGGCCGAGTTGGCCACCACCAATGATGCCGATATGAGCGAGTGGAAGGGGAAATGCATCCATGGCGCAATGATCTGCGTTATTTTCAAGATTGGGAAGCCCTGCTGAAGATGAGGCAATTGGCCTCGCGCTCCATGGGGCGTGCCGAGAGGCCGCAAAGTGTAGCGAGCCAAGCGGGATGACGCCAATCGCTGCGGGTGCGCGATTGTCGCCTGGTGTGTCGATCAACTCTGGCTGTAGTCGCTTTTGGAGCCGGTCAGATCCCAGGCGAAGGTGCAGTCCAGATGCGACAGCACCGAGATCAGGCCGCTTTCGCCGTCCTCGACCATGACCGTGACCGGCGCGCGTTTGCCGAACTGTTGATTGGCACGACGCGGCCACAGCTTACGCATTGCAGGATTGCGCGGAAAGTAGGTCTGTAGCGCATCCTCGATTCTCAGGAGATAAGCCAGGCGTCGATTCACCTTGGGATCGTCGGGAAATGCCTCCTGGTGTCGAAAGCGCGCCAATTGTCTCGGCTTGACGGCGTCAGGAAGCTCCAGGAGGTCGGCGATCTCGCGTGCAGCCAGCCCCCAGCCCTCCAGTAGACTCATGGCGCGGCGCGTCTGGAGCAGGCGTTCATCGGGTGTCGGTTCGATCATCTTAGGTCACCGTGGTCAGCCCGCGCAGTGTGTGCTGGCCCGGGATTTTGGTTACTGGTGTCGGATGGCGCCGATTCTAAGCTCAGGAGCGCATCACGCGCGTGATGCGGGTGATGAGTGGAATGCGTCGCAGGCGGCGCATGATACGGGCAAGATGGACTCGGCCCTTGACCTGGAGGCGCAGTTCAAGGTCGGTCACCATGCCATCTTTCTCGATCGTCTGAACTTTTTCGATGTTGGATCCAAGCTCAGCGATCGCCCCAGCGACCACGGCCAGTGCGCCGCGGCGATTGCTGATCTCGACACGAATCTCACTGACGAATTCGCCCTCTGACTCGCTCGACCACTGGATCGTAAGTAGCTGATCGCGCTTGCCTTCGAGGCTGCCGAGATTGCGGCACTCGGTGCGGTGGACCACGATGCCACGGCCGGGGCTGAAGACCGCCGTGATGTCGTCGCCTGGAATGGGTAGACAGCAGCGCGCAAAGTTCACCACCACCCCTTCGGTTCCGCGAATGGCGAGACGATGGGTCTCGATGTCGTGGCCATCGCTGGGGCTGCAGGCTACCTCCTCGCCTTCGATGTCCACTAGGCGGCGGACCACCAGGGCTGCGAGTCGATTGCCTAAACCGATATCGCCGAGCAGTGCGTCGAGGTCGCGCATGCCGGTGTCTTCGAGATAGGTCGCCAGACGCAGCGGATCAATGTCGCCGATGTTGATGCCGAAGGCCGCAAGTTCGTAGTTCATCAGGCGCTCGCCCAGCGCCCTTGCTTCGAGCGACTTGACGCTCTTGAG
>JARIBS010000020.1 GCA_029257385.1 Thiorhodococcus sp. | reverse complement strand
GAGCGTCTGTTCACGCGCCTGGAAGTCCGTCGCCTCGAAGAGGTGGGCCTCGAGCTGCTCCTTCATCAGCTGCGGGAAGTCTCCGAAGATCAGCGCGCCAAGGCGCTCGTATTCACCCAACACCGTGAAGTACCAATCCAGATAATCGTCCACCGCAACCTCGACCGGAGCGAAGAGTTGATCGACCTCTTGGGCGATGCGCTGCTTGGTTTCCTCGGTCAAGCGGGTGCGCTGGGAATCCACCTCAGTGTCGACTGCGGCCTGGGTCTCGGCGTTCTGAGACGGCATGACACGGCACGGATCGATCCAGGTCAATACGTCCTGTGCCGGGTTCTCGAACTGGCTCAGATCCAGGTCGCAGTCGACACTGTGGCGGGCGTCCTGAAAGGCTTGATCGGCCACTGCCTGCCAGCTCTCCTGACGCAGATCCGGCGCCCCCTGCACGAAGAAGCTCAGCACAAAAAAGGCGAGTGTCAGTAGCCCCAAGTTGGTCCAGCGCAGCGGCCAGCCGCGCACGACCATGCCAAGCAAATGCGGATGGATCTGGCTGGCGATGCGGCGTTGAAAGAAGCGATAGAGCAAGACTAGGAGCAGCGCGTCTGCGATCAGGATTGCCCATTGATGGGCATTCAGACGCAGACTCAACGCCAGCAGGAGCACGACCATGCCAAGGGCCAGCGGCACCAGCAGGGCGGCGCCAACATGACCGCCCCAGGCCAGGCGACGAACGGCGCAATCCTGCGGCGTCGCGCCATCGAGCATGAGACGACGGCGAAACAGGAACGACTCGCGCAACGACAGCCAGAGCGGGTAGGCCAGCAGCGGAGTCATGAGCAAGACGGCCCAGCAAGGCACGTGGCGGGCAAGCTCGCTCAGGATCAGCAGGCCCAGGCTCGCCAGGATGATCCAGAGCAGGACGCGCCAGAGGGCGGGCGGTGCACCAGTGACCGGACATGGGCGCGGAGGTGTCATGCGGCGGGCTTTCCTCGCTCAGCCTGTTGAGCAAACGTTAGTGTCGTGCGCTCTGGCGCTCCGACCAGGGATCGCAAGCTTGTGGTGGTGCATCCGGGTTCTCGGGGCTGGCAAGCAGCCGATAGCCGCCCAGTCCGAACGCTGCCCCTTTGCCGACATGCGTCCACTGCCCAAGCCAGAACGCGAGTAGAGCGGGACCATCGAGGTCGACCTCGCCAATGAGGCCCCCGAACTGCATCAGGATGTTCTGGCGTGAGGAGTAACGGGTCCACTCGTGCCAGTGCAGCCAATGGGGCTGCAGGCTGAACGCGGTCCATTGATGGTGCCTCAACCGCACTCCCGGTGGTTCTAAGCAACCGCAAGCGGATGAAAACCCCCGGGATGCAAACTGAATCGAGAATATCTGCTAGAGACGCGACGGCCCAGCGCTTCTCCTGTCGGCTGCGGGACGGTCCGCGGGGCGTGTGGATTCGGGGATGATGGCACGTATTCTGCTTTTAGCTCTTCGCCCCATCCACTTAGCTCGAGCATTATCGAAATGCCTCAAACAGCCATCGAACAACTGAAGGAATTGAGCAAACAGCATTGAAACGGGAGCGTCGACATTGGTCGCCGTCGCCGAACGAAGACGCTCCTACTCATGCACAGCCCCAAGTTCCCATGCAACCTCTTACGGGAGAACTAAATCATGATGAATCATTCTATCAAGGCCCTGTTCATCGGCACCACGCTTGTCTTAGCAGCCAGTGGTTCTTGGGCGCAAAACAGCAACACGTTGAACCCCACGGAGACCACTATTGGCGTCACGCCCCAGGACGCCAATGAAGCCGCGCAAAAAGCCGTGCCTCGTGCAGACACAGGAACGCTAGTACGCACCGAACCATCGGCTTCAGACCGGGCGAACGAGATGACCGAGGTACGCACCGAACCATCGGCTTCGAACCAGGCAAACGAGGTGACAGAGGACACCAAGAACGTCGCGACACCACCCGACACGCGCCGCAGCACGTCCACCAATGTCACTGTGAACAACACTGGCAATAATCCAGGCAACCGTCCGGCACGCGCAGATCGCAACTGATTTGCCGAACCTGTCCTGTCAAATGGCGGCTACCGCTGCTTTCAGGACGTATTTACCTATATTTTACATCGCTATTTTTCTAAAGGGCCATCCTATGAACACCACCAACACTAACCCTGATTCACGCCCGCTAGTGACTGGTCTGTTTCCCGACCGCGATTCAGCCGAAGCGGCATACAATGCAGCGCATACGAGGGGCTATGGCACCGATGACGTGAATCTGGTCATGTCGGATGACACCCGTGCGCGGCATTTCAGTGACACCGCAGTAGAAACCGAACTGGGCAACAAGGCTGCTGAAGGCGCAGGTATTGGCGGTGCCGTGGGCGGCACACTGGGTGCCATTGCTGGGGCTATTGCGGCTGCGGGTACCACGCTGGCATTGCCGGGCCTGGGCCTGGTCGTGGCCGGACCCATTGCCGCAGCCATTGCCGGCGCAGGAGCCGGCGGTGCCGGTGGCAGCCTGATCGGAGCGTTGATTGGTTGGAACATGCCAGAAGAGCGCGTCAAAGAATACGAAGAGGGCCTTAAGGAGGGCCGCATTTTGATGGGCGTGCACGCACGCTCTGACGAAGATGCCGCCTACCTGGAAAACCAGTGGCGCCAGAACCGCGGTGAACGCGTTTACCGCTAAATGGCTTTGGCGATAGCGGTTGCTGTCGCCAACAGGCAGGCCTGCCGAAAAAGCAGTGCCTGCAGGCAAAAGGCCACGTCGAAGGAAGTGGCCTTTTCGTGCGCCGAGCGCCGCACCAGCTCGCTCACTCTGCAGTCCAAAATAGTCCGCGAGTGTGTCGAGTCGCCCCCGCTACGGCTTTTTAGACCACCACATGTCGAACTCCTGTGAGGCCACATCCATTACCTTATCGTGCGCTGTGAAAAAATCGCGTCGTAGATTGTGCCGTCACACGATGGTGATCGTGGCAAGTTTGATGAGTATGGCTGGCGCCGTGGTCAGCGCTCAGTCCCCGCTCACCGCATCGGCCACAACCGCTGAACACCGTATCGCCACGCAAAGCAGCGAAACGCTCGACAGCCATCCTCATGGCGGTCAGCTCCGGCAACAAGCCGCTGAGCGCATACCGCTGTCGCAAGATGTTCGGGACGTGCTCGATTGGGTGCGCCGAGGCAACAACAACGCCCAACGCCCCTTTGCGCTGTTGGACAAGCGCCGAGCTGCGATCCACGTGTTCGACGCTGCCGGTGTGTTGCAGGCGTCCTCTGCCGCACTCTTAGGACTTGCGCACGGGGATGATTCGGTGCCCGGTATTGGTGAGCGTCCGATGTCGCAGATTGCGCCGCACGAGCGCACCACACCAGCGGGCCGCTTTGTGTCTGAGCCTGGGCGCAATTTGCAGGGCCACGACATTGTGTGGATTGACTACGATGATGCGGTATCGCTGCATCGCGTGCGCTCGAGTAAGCCAGCCGAGCGTCGGCTGCAGCGCTTGGCCAGCCGCACTGCGGACGACAATCGCATTTCCTATGGGTGCGTCAATGTGCCCGCCTCGTTCTACGACCATGTTATCGCTCCCACATTGGGGCAGCAGGCCGGCGTGATTTATGTATTGCCTGAGACGCAGTCGGTCGCGGAGTTTTTTGGTTTGCGCCCACCACAGGATAGGTAAAGTGGACCTCATGCTCAGGACAGCTTTGCTCTGAGTTCGAGTTGCGGTGGCGGTCTCGATGACAACGCATCGGCGCTGCCCTTGGTCTTTGCCGAAACGGCCCACGATCTGTAGATCTCGCGACCAGTCAGGACCCTATCGCATCAACCCGCGCACTCGATAGTCGGCGCGGTGTGGCTGATGTCCTGCTGTTTCTCGCGCTTCGCGCTCGGAAGGCGGCGATCGACGCCGGCTCGCCTCAAGATTTTCTTGCAATCCCCCATCCGCACCTACTACCATCCATGTAGATGGTAGATAGATGTTAAGAGGATGCTAAAGGGATGGTGAAAATGTCAGGCGAGCTTCAAGAGACCCGTCGGAAACCGGTCGACAGCGAGAAGATCACAATCAACTTAGGTTACGTCGACCTGGGCCATGTCGATCTGCTGGTGCAGGAGGGCTTCTACTCCAACCGCACCGACTTCATCCGTACCGCCATCCGCAACCAACTCGATCGTCACAGTGAGGTGGTGCGTCAATCGGTCGCCAGGCACCAGCTCGACCTGGGCCTGCGCCGGTACGACCGACACGCGCTGGAACGTGTGCGGGCGGCAGGTGAGACGCTCCACATCCAAGTGCTCGGCCTCGTCGTCATCGCCGATGACGTACCTGCCGCTCTCGCATGCGACACCATCGCCTCGATCCATGTGCTCGGCGCCCTCCAAGCGGCTCCGGCGGTGAAGGCCGCGCTGCGCGACCGAATCCGATGAGGGTAAAACCACCACGCAGCACAGCAGCAAGGCGCGACCACGCCACTATTTTCAACTTGAGGATCCAATATTCATGACCCCTTTGCACAAGATCGATATGGCCGAAGTGACCCGTCTGACCCGCGAAGGTCGGCTCCAAGACGCCATGGCCATGCTGCAAGGCGCAACGCTCGATACGCCTGCGCCGTCCGGCTCAGCGCACAATGCCGGGCCAACATCGCCCAGGAGCACCGCGCGCGTGCTCGACATGCAGCCGCCTAACCCGCACACCGGAGGCGCCTGGACTGCGCCTGAATTCGGTGGCGATCCCATCCCTGAAGAGCATGCCTCGGAGCATCGGAGCGGCGGCGCAGCGCAGAAGATCCCCGAAACCTTGCGCGGTATGCTCGGGCGGATGAAGCCGCGGCTCGGCGAACGCATGCCCGGTCTGAGCACCCGATTCCCGATCGACCGCACGCCGGTCGTGCTCCCAGACGGGGCGCGGTTCGAGGAACATAGCCACACCGCCGCCTCGGGCACCCTCGCCTACAAACTCTACATCCCGAGCGGCTACCGTGGGCAAACGCTACCCTTAGTGGTGATGCTGCACGGATGCACCCAGTCGCCTGATGACTTTGCGGCCGGAACCGGCATGAACGCCTTGGCCGAGCAGCAGCTGTTCCTGGTCGCCTATCCGGCGCAGTCGCTCTCCAACAACGTCTCCAAGTGTTGGAGCTGGTTCAGCCCCGCAGACCAACAGCGCGGTCGCGGCGAGCCTGCGCTGATTGCCGGCATCACCCGCGAGATCATCCGCGCGTATGCGGTGGATCCCGATCGCGTCTACATCGCCGGACTCTCCGCCGGTGGGGCCGCCGCGACGATCATGGGGGCCACCTATTCGGACCTCTACGCAGCGATCGGCGTGCACTCCGGGCTGGCTTACGGCGCCGCCCACGACATGCCCTCGGCACTTGCGGCGATGCGTGAGGGCGGATCGTCTTCGCACGCCTCGGGCCATCGGCATCAAGGGTCGAACGGCAGGGCGCCCTTGGTCCCGACCATCGTCTTTCACGGTGATCGCGACACTACCGTCAATCCGGTCAACGCCGATCAGGTCATCGCCGGATCGCCGGGTATAGGGCGTTTACGCAAAACGCTCAGTCAGGGCGAATCGGCAGGGGGAATCCGCTACACCCACAGCGTCTATGCCGAGGAGAGCGGACGGGCGCCGCTGGAGCAGTGGCTCCTGCACGGCGCGGGACACGCCTGGTCGGGCGGCAGCTCGGACGGCTCCTACACCGAGCCGCGCGGACCCGACGCCAGCCGAGAAATGCTGCGGTTCTTCATGCAGCATACCCGTGGCGCCACAGCCTGAGCACGGCTGCGCTTCTTTGCGCTGCGGCCGATTCGCATAGGGCTTTTTTTGGCAGGAGCAGGAGTAGACCGCTGGCCAGAGAACCCCGCGTGTCGACGGTAGCCGAAACGAAGACTGACATAGGTTTTCTGTTCCATTGCGCCCGAGACCCTGGAGCTTGCTGGCGGTCGGCCGGGCGTCTACAGGGGCTTCAGAACCATCACCCAGGTGGCACCAAGCAACGGAAGTGTGGCGATGATGCCCCAGATGATCCAGAGACGGGCGTCGCGCTTATAGCTTTCAGGAACCTTGTCGTCATTTCCGAAGTCACGTGCCTGACGTGCCTGACGAATCTGCGCCGGAATCAGGATGAAGAGCCAGATCAGCCCGGAGAGAACAAACAGCACCTGACCCCAGATCAGCCAGCCCGAGCCGAATGGATTGATGCCGGCAACCAGGGCCGCGCCAAAGCCGCCGATCGCAATCAGCAGGATGCCGCCAAGCGTGAGCGACCAATCGGTGAGGGTGACGAGGTGCTGGCCGAAGGCGATCACGCGCGGATCGCCGGAGCGGTCGGCGAAGACCTTCCAGACCGCGGTCACTGTGACATTGCCGAGCAGGATAACGACGCCCAGCAGATGGATGAATTTAAAAGTCAGATAGAGCACAGTGAAATCTGTTGATGGTCGGGAAAGGCGGTTTTGCGGGTGTGAGAAGGCGGCATAATAGCCTTGCCTCGAGCAATCTTCTAATCGGGTTCATTACCTGTCACATTCTGTCACTCTGTTCATGACTCTTGAGTAACTGATAGGTAATAAGCAGCACGCAGCTTGCACCCCAACGCAGGCACGGTTACGGTTAAGATGCAAAAACATCTATATTAATAAGGAGTCTCAACATGCAAACCCCATTGAACCGAGCGACCCTATCCACTGTCTTGTTCGCTGCAAGCATAGCGCTCACAACACCCGCGCTCGCCCAAATCGAAACTCAGCCCATCGTCGGGAGCGCAACGTCGACCGGACTGAGCGGAACCGTGACGGTCGTCAATCAGGAAAAACGCATGCTGACCATCGAGACTCCTGATGGTCATTTCGAGGTTTTGCATGTGCCTGACTCAGTGACACGGCTAGATCAGGTCAAAATCGGTAATTTGCTCACGATCACGCAGACCGAGGCCGTTCTGGTCGATCTGATCAAGGGCCCGGGTACGGCTGGAGTCGGCCGGTCCCAAGAAACGCTAATTGAGCCGGATCCGGGCATGAAGCCGTCCGGGGCCATCGTCGACACGCTCTCGCTCAGAGGCGTTGTCGAGTCGGTCGACAAGGCCGAATCGACAGTCACCATCCGCGGTCCCAGCAGAACGCTGACGTTCGATGTCAGCGATCCGGCGCTCCTGGAAACACTTGCACCAGGAGACGGTGTCGAAGCCTCCTACATGCGAGTCGTCAGCGGTGAGTTCAGCTTCCAATAATCGACCGACTGAGTCGGATGCATCGCGGCCAAGGCCGCGATGCATCCGACGGAGACACCCGCCATTAAAAGACCCGATCCGCCGAACACTCACCACCAGACCGCCTCAGCCGGTCATTTGATGTCACAGACACGCCTCACCGCGCTCGTGGTTGCGCTACTGATTGCAGGCTGTCAGTCCACCGCCAACGACGCAGAACTCACCCTCTGTCAACCAACCCCTGGCATGAGCACCACCGAGCTGGCCGAGTGCGGCTGCTTTACGGCCAACATCCAATCGCGCTACGCGATCGGGTTGGATCAAGGTGCGCTGGATCAGCAGACCCAGGACGTTGCAATCCTCAACTATTACTGCCCGCTGGGTTCGGCCGGGATGGCGCGCGTGACGGTCGTCAATGGCTTTGCCACAGAAGTCTTTCAATAGTATGCGCGGATTGAGTCCGTACTTCAGACGCTGGCAGATCCGGGCACTCGGGAAGGTCGATCCCCAGACGCTCGGGCGTCTGGGACTCAAGCAACTGGCCAGGCAGGCCCGCCATGTCGCCAGACGCGTCCCCGCCTATACCCATATCCTCGCCGAGCAGGGTATCGACGCCAACGCGCTGCGAACGCCCGCCGATGTCCTGGAGCGCTGCCCGATCCTCGGTAAAGCCGATCTCTTCGGGCGCTTCGCGCTCCACGAGCTGTGCGTCGACGGCAACCTGGCGCCGCTGGGCAACGTCCTGACCAGCTCTGGACAGAGCGGGCGCTTCGCATTTGGGCTTTCCACCGCCGCACAGGCACGAGCAACGACCCGGGCCGTCGACCTTGGATTGTCCTATGCGTTTGAGACCGACGCGCACCGCACGCTGTTGATCAATGCCTTGCCGATGGGGGTGCGCTTCTCGGCCACCTCTGTGACGATCGCCGAGACGAGCGTTCGCGAAGACATGGTCGCAGCCCTGATGCGCGAGGTCGCCCCTTACTTCGAGCAGACGATCTTGGTGCTCGACCCGCTCTTCTGCAAACGCCTGCTCGACCATGCAAGCGACACGGGATTCGACTGGCGCAGCACGCGCGTTCACGTAATCCTCGGCGAAGAGACCTTCGGCGAGCATTTTCGCGGCTATGTCGCCGCGCGCATGGGACTCGATCCGACGGACTGGAGCCGCGGCTTCATCGGCTCATCAATGGGTGTCGGCGAGGTCGGACTCAATCTCTTCTTCGAAACGCGCGAGACTGTCGCATTGCGTCGGTTGGCTCAGGCGCATCCAGCCGAACTGGCCGATGTCATCGGTCCATGGCCGGGCCAGACCCCTCCGCTGCTGTTCGTCTACGATCCCAGACGTTTGTTCGTGGAAATCACGCGACCCGATGACTCAGGGTTCGGCGCATTGACTGTCTCGACCCTGGACCGAGGATTGATGCTGCCAGTGCTGAGATATGCGACGGGGGACCGCGCCCGACTGCTCGATCACCGCACCCTAGTCGAGCGACTGCGGTCGTGCGGTTTCGCGAGCCAGGCACTCCCGGCCCTGCCCATGATCGCGCTCGCCGGGCGCGAGCAGGACCAACTGCCCGATGGTCGGGCGCTCCTCGACTTCAAGGATGCGCTCTATGCGAACGCCGCGATCGCAGATCAGCTCAGCGGCGCCTTTCGGGTCGAATGTGAAGCGTCCACCTGTCGTCTCCATCTGCAGACGCGCAAGGACTGGCATGGCGGCGATCACGCCATGATCGGACAGATTCTCGATCTGCTGCCGCGTTCAAAGCAGGGCATCGAAGACCGAATCCAGGTCTGGGAACACGCGGACTTCCCGTTCGGAAGGACTCTGGACTACGAACGCAAATTCTCCTATCTCAGCCACGAATGGCACCAGGCGGATATCCAGTGACGGTGCTCGCGCTCAGGCGCGCGATGCCTGCTGCGCCCACAACCCACCCTCGTCGCGCGCATAGTCAGGCCACAAGTCCCGCTCAAGCCCCAGCAGCATGAACCGCAGGACCGCCGGCGCGGTATTGAACAGATGGCGCTCAAAGCGCTCGAGGCTGGCCATGTAGGGTCTGACCGGGCCGAAGTAATCGACCAGGGGTCCGATCGGCTCGAACCTGAAACCCGCGCGATTGAGGATGACCTGAAGTCCACGTTCCATGGCGACGAGCCAATGCTCGATACCGCGGCGTCTGCTCTCCTGATAGAGCGTGCGATAGAGGCCGGAGACGATCTCGGGCGTCTCGCGCGGCGTTGGAAACGCAACGACCTCCGTCGGTGCGGGTTTATTGTCTGATGGCCGTGGCGGACCACCATAGAGCGTGTCGCCCTCGCGCTGGCGAAACGCCTTGGCGACGGCCAGCCGCGAGACCTCAGCGTAGCGTCCCAGATCGATGGCCGGGTCGTCCATGCACCGTGCATGGTCAGGTTCGAGCCGACAATGCTGGCGCAGCGGGAATCCCTTCTGCGAATGCATCACGAGGCGCGCGGTGCCGGCCGGTTCTCCGCTCTTGTGTGTGGCCAGGATATGGATGGCATGCGCGTCAAATGCATCCCGCTCAAGGCCGTCCGGGTAGTCGGCGCGATCGAGAAACGCCCTTTCGACACAATAGACCTGATAACGAATGCGATACGCCGCTTCGCGGCGAGTGTCACAATCAGCGCGAGAGAACGCGAAATACCGGTCGGAATTGGGTATTCGCGCATCGCGACCCGTGGACGATGACGTTTCGGAAACCATCCCCTTCCCTCCGTATAATGGCCTCCTGAGAGTATGCATTGCATGGATCTGATCGGGCAATTCGCCAGTTCACCAAAAACATGCTCGGCAATAACGCAAGATGACAGGATAGAGGCGTCTGCAAAAGCATTCGCCCCCGCCTCAGAGCAGTCGGCCAAGGAACGGTCAGATGCGTTGCCACGGAGCGGTGCCCGATAATGGGCCTCTAGCGGCCTCGTTTGAAGTCACGGCCAAGCGCCAGCGGATCTCTTTGCCTTTTTGACCTGAGCGTTTAGACTGCATTCGGCCTTAACTCTGATTTGGCGGTCACTCGACCCTAGCCAAGTAAGTCTCCCTGAGCACTTAGTCTGACGCTGGACGCAATCGAATGAAGGGCTTGGCTTGGCTGATCCTCATCCTTTTCTTCCTTCCTGCCGCCGCCCAAGAACTCATCGTCAACGAGGCCACAGAGATCGAGGGTCTCTCGCGCAACGAGGCCCGGCTGTATCTGACCATGCGCCTGCGTCAGTGGCCTGACGGCACCAAGGTCCAGATCTTCGTCTTGCCCGATGACGATGCGCTACATCGACGTTTCGTCAATGCAGTTCTTGGGCTCTACCCCTACCAGCTCAGACGCGTCTGGGACCGCCAGACCTTCACCGGCACCGGCCAGGCGCCCTTCAATGTCTCCTCCGTGGATGAAATGGTCCGCAAGGTCGCCGCGACACCCGGCGGCCTGGGATACGTCGAGACGCCATCGCCGAATCCCGGCGTGCGGATCGTCGCGGTCCATTGAACACTGGAAGCCACCTCAAGATGAGACCCACCTCGTGCTTCATCGTTGCCCTGATCGGGTTCATCCCCGCGCTGGCCATGGCGGTGAATTTCCAGGACGGTCGTCTTCAGCTCCACGGCTTCGCCAGCCAGGCAATCGTCAATACGAGCGCCAACCGCTACTTCGGCGACAGCACTGAGACATCGTTTGACTTCACCGAACTCGGGATCAATGCCTCCTACCAGATCGACTCGCGGTTTCTGCTCTCCGGTCAGATTCTGGTACGGCGGGCCGGCGAGATGTACGACGGGACTCCGTCGCTCGATTACGCTCTGATCGACTCGACCCTGGTCGCGTCTCCACAACATCGCTTCGGTGTGCGTCTAGGCCGGATCAAGAATTCACTGGGGCTTTATAATGACACGCGGGATGTGCCCTTCACCCGACCGGGGATTTTCCTGCCGCAAGTGGTGTACTACGACAAAGTCCGCAATCTGCTACTGTCGTCCGATGGAATCATGTTCTTCGGCGAGTCCTTCTGGGACGCCGGAACGCTCTCGCTGGTCTTGGGCGCCGGACAGATGGTGATCGACGAGAATGCCGAGTGGACTTATCTGGGCGATAATTACGCCGGCGATTTCGAGCCGAACGGGCCGACCTGGACCGCCAGCGCATGGTTCACCAGCCCGGCCGAGCGCTTGAAGCTGGGGCTGAGCATGACGGCGTCCAGTCTGGCTTTCGACACAGCGCCCCGGTCGTTGTTGGAAGATGGCGAAATCGACTTCATGTATTACATCGGGTCAGCGCAGTACAACGCGCAGAACTGGACGCTGTCTGCGGAATATGCGCGCCAGCCTTTGACATGGAACGATTTCGGGCCCTTCTTTCCCTTCGACGAAGGGGCGATCGAAGGCTACTATCTTCAAGGGGAATACCGTCTCGGCCCAACCCTGCAAGGCATGCTGCGTTACGAGGAGGGTTATGCCGATCGCCATGATCGCGATGGTACCAAGGCATCTGCGCTGACCGGTGGCACCACGCCGCCTTTCGACTTCTATTCTAAGATCTGGACCGCCGGACTGCGCTGGGACATCAACACCAACACTATGCTGCGTCTCGAATACCAACGTCATCAAGGAACCTTCGCACTGTCCATCCGCGAGAATCAGGACACATCGCAACGGATCAAAGACTGGGACGTCTTCGCCGCCTCAATCTCGCTGCGTTTCTGAGGCCTGAGCGTGATCTCATGGTTTGAGAGACGCTGGCCACGCGCCCAGCTTAGTCTGCGCTGGAAAGTCCTCATCGCGCTGAGCCTGCTCCTGATCACAATCAATGTCACACTGGCCGTCATCGCCAACCTCCAATCGGTGCATCAATTGGAGCTTCAGCAGTCGCGCGTGCGCGACCAGCAGACCCGCCAGTTGCGCGCGATGCTCAAGGAGCGTGGCCAGGAGATGTCGAAGCTGGCGAGCATGGTCCCTCTGCTTGGACCCGAAAGCGCCGACAGCCTGACCGAACGCCTGAGGCAGGCCCTCGACACCAACGGCGCGGTGCTCGATCTAGAGTGGGATATCCGCTCCGTGCACTGGATCACCGCCGATGGCAGGATAGCCATTGCCTGGCCCCAGACAACAGCGGGCATCCCGAGCGAATTGCGCACCGCCGTCCAGACATCTCCGGAACAGATGGCCTCGGTTCTTGCATGCCGACCGGCCTGCGGACAGTACGTCGCCATCCCCCTGCTGTATCGTGGTGTTTTTGCCGGAAACCTGGTCCTCGAACGCTCGCTCTCGGACGCGATGCTGGCGTTCAACGCCCTTACCGGGGCAGAGATCGCCATCGATGTCACCGACTCGACGAACCGGCGCGCGCGCCTGGATCCAAAACGGCTCGAATACCTCGCGTTTCCGGTGCTCACTTATCCCGAGCAGTCCCTTCCGGTACTGCACGCTGCGGGGGTATCGCTGCTCGAGACGACCATCTCGAGCAAACCCGCGCTGGTCCACCTAGAGGATGGCTGGTTCGAGATATTCTGCATCGCCGGGCTGGCCGACGGGGTCGATGCCTACGTCATCAACGACATCACCCGCCAGCGGCTCGCGATTCAGGCCGCGACCCGCAAAAGCCTTTTGATCGGCATTGCGGGGGTAATTCTCTCCGAGCTACTGCTGCTCATGATCATGCAGGCGCCGCTGCGCCGCCTGAAGGCGCTGGCGCAGGCACTTCCGCTCCTCGCCGAGAAACGTTATGGCGACCTGCGCGCTGCGCTCACGCAGTTCGGTCCGGGGCGTTTTCCGCATGACGAGATCGACCTCATGATCGAGACGGTCGGGGGCCTGACCGACAGGATGGAGCTGTTGCAGCAGGATCGCGAGCAGGCCGAGCAACAGCTCCTATGGCTGGCGGACAATGACCCCCTGACACGCCTCACGAATCGTCGGCGCTTCAACGAGGATTTCGCGCGCATTGCCGATCAGGCCGCTCGCTACGGACATCAGGGCGCGTTGCTCTACATGGATCTCGATGACTTCAAGGACGTCAACGATTTAAGCGGACACCAGGTCGGCGACAGCCTCCTGCAGCGCGTCGCCGAGGCGCTACGCACCATCAGCCAGCCCAGCGATCTGCTGGCCCGGCTCGGCGGAGACGAGTTCGCGCTGGTGCTCCCGGAGGCCAGTCTGGCCATCGCCACCACCACCGCCGAATCCGCTCAGCGGGTAATCCGCGCCATCACTCTGCGCGCGAACAACCGCGAGCACCGCATATCGGCCAGTATCGGCATCGCTACCTTCCCGGTGCTCGGACAGAAGATTCCCGACCTGTTGGCCAACGCGGATCTCGCGATGTATCAGGCCAAGGGTCGCGGCCACGGCGGTTGGCACCTATTCTGCCCCCAGGATTCGGTACGTGCCGAGCTGGACGCGCGCATCCTCTGGAAGGAGCAGATCGCCGATGCCCTGCGCGAGGACCGGTTTGTGCTCCACTTCCAGCCCGTCATCGATCTGCGCAGCGGTCGCCGCTGTCACGTGGAAGCGCTGTTGCGCATGCCCGACGCCCAAGGCGGACTGATCAGGCCGAACCGTTTCATCCCGATCGCCGAGAAGACCCGTCAAATCCAAGCGATCGATCAATGGGTCCTGGCGCGCGCACTGGAGATATTGGCCCAGCACGAGGAGCTGAACCTCGCAATCAATCTGTCGGCAAACGCTATGGACGACCCGACCATTCTCACGAACCTGAAGCGGCTCCTGCTCGCCCATGCCATCGACCCATCCCGATTGTCCTTCGAGATCACCGAAACCGTCGCGATTAGCAGCCTCACCAGCGCCACGCGGCTGATGCTCAGCATCAGGAAGCTGGGGTGCCGCTTCGCGCTCGACGACTTCGGCAGCGGCTATGCCTCCTACGCCTATCTGCGCCAGTTGCCGGTCGATGACCTCAAAATCGATGGGGCCTTCATCCGCGACCTGCCGAACAAACCGGAGGACCGGATCTTCGTCAAAGCGTTCACGGACATGGCGCACGGCATGAACATGCGAGTGATCGCCGAATTTGTCGAGACAGTCGAAGTTCTCGAGATCCTCAAGGAGCTCGGCGTCGACTGCGCCCAGGGCTACCTGTTCAGCAAACCGCTGTCATTGGAGGAGTTATGAATCCGCAACCGTACCGACCACGCTTTTCGAGTTTGCCAAACGCGAGACGCGAGCAACCTGAGAAGCCGTGTACGATCTCCTGAGCAGCAGAATCAAGCAGGCCAGGTAGACGAGCTGCAGGCTGAGTGTTTGTGGCTGTCAAGGTCAACAAAAGCACCGCCAGCGTGTGTATTTCTCAACTTCGGACCTGTTTCACGAACGCACTTAATGAGCAGCAACAGGGTATACGCCTTGGGGCGTCCTGCAGGTGGCCTCGCTAGCATCGTGCTAGAGGCTGCCACTGATCTTTTGAAACAAAACGCGAGGAACATCCCGTGGAAAATCAAGAAACCCTAGAGATCTTGGCCTTCACCGACCCGGTCTGCACCTGGTGCTGGGGTAGCGAGCCGGTGATGCGCAAGCTGCAAGTCGGGTATGGCGATCAGGTGCAGATTCGCCCTGTGATGGGCGGTTTGGTGGAAGATATCCGCGCCTTCTACGACCGCGCCAACGCGATCGGCGGCGACCCGGAAGGCTCCAATGCCCAGATCGTCGCTCACTGGTTGGAGGCATCGCAGCGCCATGGGATGCCGGTGCAAGCGGATGGATTTCGGCTGTTCACTGCCGAGACGGTTTCCACCTACCCGCAGAATATCGCCGCCAAGGCCGCCGAGCTGACCGACCCGGCGCTGGCGCCCCACTACCTGCGACGTCTGCGCGAGGCCTCCGCCGCCGAGGCGCGTGAGACCGGTCGGCGCGAGGTGCTCATCGAGCTGGCCAGCGAGGTGGGACTCGATCTCGCGGCCTTCATTGGCCATCTCACGGACGGTTCGGCCGAGCGCGCCTTTCGGGCGGATCTGGAGACGACCCGCCAATCCCGCGCACATGGCTTTCCGACTTTTGGTCTGCGCTTCGGCGAGCGCGCAGTATTGCTGCGCGGCTATCAGACCTTTGAAGCCATGCAGGCGGTCATCGGCACACTGAGCGAAGGCGCCCTCCAGTGGCAGGCGCCAATACCCGACGCCGAGAGCCTGCTCGATTTTCTACGGACCTTTGGCCGATCGGCGCCGGTGGAGCTGACCACGGTCTTTGACCTGAAGCCCGCCGATCTGGAACAGATGCTCGCCACCTTAGAGACCGCCGGAACCGTCCGCCGAGTAGCTGCGGGCAACGGGTGTTTCTGGGAGGTCACAGCTTCCGGGGCTGTGTGCGATCCGGCCGTCGGCCTATGCGCACTCTAGTCCGACAGACCCTACGATGACGCTCCGGTCGGTGTTCATCCGGACGGCGTCGCCGACTCGGCGGCCTGGATCTTGAGGTAGCGCCCGACCTGCTGCTGAACCTGCCCGGGTGTCAGCGGCGGTCCAAAGGCGCAGTTAAAATAGGGGGCAATACAGCGCAGAAAAAGCACCTCGCTTGGCGCATCCGAGCGAAGCGTCCAGACGCTCTCCTGATAGAGCGGGTCGGTACAGCCCGAGCCGAAGATAAAGGCCGGCAGGCGTGTCGTTGGATCTTGGAGAACGCTGTGGCGGATGCCACTGACCTGAAATTCGCCCTGCGTGACCCGCTGCGGCTCGGCGCCCGAGACGCGGCGGACCTCCAGCTCGCAATAGGGCGCAAGCCGATTGGCCGCACCGACGCGTCGGCCATTCTGCAGGACCACATGCGCCTGCCCCGAGGGAATCAGGATCGGCGCCGTCACCGTCAAAAAGAGCGCCGGCGTCGGCACCTGCGGCTGGAGGGCGCAACCGCTCAGGCTCAGCGCGAGCAGCACAATGCGCGCATGGTCCCATCCCCGAAGAATGCCTCGCTCAAGCCACATGCCATCTCCCCCGTCTTTGATGAGTGTAGATCGGCATGGCCCATGGACCGCTCCAAGCTCCATGCCCCTCGCTCGATGTCCGAATCATACGCTCAAGCAATCCACCCCGAAGTATGATGCGAGGATCGCGCACGCAAGATGCAGGACCGATCGCGCCTATGGAAACCATCGCTGTCATCGACTTCGAGACCACCGGGCTGGCGCCCGCACAGGGAGATCGAGCCACCGAGATCGCCGTCGTCCTCGTGCGTGATGACAAGATCGTCGATCGCTATCAGAGCCTGATAAACGCGGGGCGAGGCATCCCGCCCTTCATCGAGCACCTCACCGGTATCACCAACGCCATGGTGCGCGATGCCCCACCCGCTAAGCAGGTGATGGCCGAGGTCGCGGATTTCGTCGGCACCCTGCCCATGGTCGCTCACAATGCCAACTTTGATTGAGATCCGGGAGCGACCGCGCGCTACTGCCGTGCGTGTGGATCGGCGATCCAACCTTCGAGCGCATCCACTGAGTTGGGCTGACCATAGCCGCCCGCACGCCGGGTCCAGGCCCAGGCGGCCTGGATGGCACAGAGCAGCGCATCGAGCGCATCCCCCGTGGGGTCATCGGCAAGACTCAGTGGCGCTTGTACGCGAACACCGTAGGCGGGCTGTACCGCCCCATCCAGAATGGCTTGCAGTAGCGCCCGCCGGGCCTGATCCCGCTCGGGCGTTTGCTGTGCGCGGGTATCCTGCTTGTAGGAGCGACGACCGATCAGTTGGCGTGCCAGCACTCCAGGATAGGCTTCAACGACGATCCGCTCAGGATCGCCCGGCTGCACGCCCGGAATCGTCACACCGGCCTTTAACAGCCTTGGCGCTCCCTCGAAGAACATCAGACCGACTGGGGTACGGTAGAGCTTCTGCGGACTGATGGCGCCGGTAGCGCGATCGGTTGCGCGTCGATGCTCCTTGTCGCCGAACGGGCGCGGTTGGCGATAGGCATCGAGCGCCCCTCGAAAGCCCGCCCGGCCCAGCGACTCGGCCTTCTGCACGGTTCCAGACCAGGTCGTTGGCCAAGCGATGTTGGTGACGAAAGTGCGTGACTGCCCGAAGGGGAAGTCGATCCCGGCAATCCAGGGACCGGGCTGGCGAAGGAATGCCTCGAAAGGCGCGAAGCCGGGCCAAGTGCAGAGCGTTCCGGCGCACAGCCGATCACCTTCCAGATCACAGGCCAGACAGGTGATGGGCTTGCCGCGCCGGGGGCGACTGGTGAAGTCGATGCCATAAATACGCATGGGCGTTCCTGCTGTCGGTCGCAAAGGTCCGAGAAAATGTCGCTCGACCGTCGCCTCCCGATCCGGTGCGGGATGCCTGATCTCTACTTTGGCCGTGCAAACAGCGGCTCGAACAGGGGGCGCAAGTACACGGCGCCGCTAAGACTCAGGTGGTGATCGTCGTAGTAGTAAACTGTCTTGTCGCGATAGAAATAGCACTCGCGCGTATCGCAGAGCCGCGTGTCGGGTCGGATGGTGAGCACCCTGTCGTGCTGGGCGATGCGATCGAGGGAGCGGGTCACCTCTTGGGTGGCCGATTCGAACG
>JARIBS010000112.1 GCA_029257385.1 Thiorhodococcus sp. | reverse complement strand
AATCAACAAATACGCCAGCGCGGCGTCCCAACAGGTTTGCCGCGCTGGTGCGTTCGTTGGGCGTCAATGGTCGAAAAGCAAGGCCGAGCCAGCGTTTTTCAGACAGCGCCCGCCCCTTGGAGAGCTTGAAGAACCCCTGGGCCGTGCGGATCGGCACGGCGTGCGACTCACCTTTAAAGGGCGCCTGATCAGCCGGACGATGGATGTTGGTCGTCATGATGCCGATCACTTGGCCAGATGTGCTCGCCAGTGCAGCCCCATCGGTCCCGGCGGGCGCGTCGAGTTCGATATCGATATAGAGACCACGCAGCCCAAGCCCATAGGCCGATCGCTGCTGGCGATGCTTGACGTATCCAGGTGTCTGCACGGTCTGGCCCGACTCTGGGCCGGCGCCGACGGCCATCACCGCATCCCCCGGCCGGACCCGCTGGGCGCTCATCTGTGCCACCGGATAATCGCCCGGCGTCTCCACCGACAGGAGGATCAGGTTCAGTAAGGCATCCACCGCATGGGCCTTGGCCTCCAGGCGACGCCCGTCGAGAAGACGCAGCTCGTAGCGCTCGCACAGCAGGCGGCGCTCTGGGTCGGTGAAGGCATTGGCCACGGACACCACGAGTCCATCTGGGTCGATGAAGAAGCCGCTCGTCTCGGCATAGGCGTTTTGATCGTCGGAACGCATGTAGCCGCTGATGTGAACGACACCCGGCAGCACGGTCTGCGCAAGCTCGGCGGACTCGGCGACGCAAGACTGCCCGAGCGCGATGGCCATTAGCCAGACACCCAGCCATCTCGAAGCCAAGCTATTGATTACGTGATACATGCTAGCGTCAGCCCATTTGCGCAACCATGTCAGGAGTCCAAACCGGCGGGCATCGACCAGAGTTGGTTTCGATCACCGCGCAGTTTGGGACGAGGATGGAGCTTCACATCTCTGAGGCGAAACCGTCTCGGGTGTCGCCGCCGCGAGATAGTCGCTTGAGCGCATCTCGATGAGGCGGCTTAGCAGCCGTTGGTGCGCAAAGTCGCGCAGTCCACCCGGATAGAGCTGCTCGATTGGCGCATCGGCCGACAATAGAAGCTTCACGCGCTGGTCGTAGAGTTCGTCGACCAGATGGAGAAAGCGCCGCGCGGCGGACCCCTGCCCCGGCCCCAGACACGGAACGCCGGAGAGCAGCACCGTGTGGTATTCCTTGGCGATCTCGATGTAGTCCGAAGCCGATCGTGGCGTCCCGCACAGTGCTGCAAAATCGAACCAGATCACGTCCATTCCGAGTCCGCACACCGCAATCGAGCGACCGTTTATCTCCAGCGTCTGCGATGGATCCCGATGCCCGCCGCTCAGGCGGTCGAAACACGCGGCGAGCTGGTGCTCGCCATCCTCGCTCGCAAGAAAAAAGACGCCACCCTCGGTCAGGGTACGCAATCGATAATCGTAGCCGCCATCGAGTTCGAAGACGCGCGTATGCTGCTTCAGCAGCGCGATGGCGGGCAGAAAGGACTGCCGCTGCAAACCATTGCGGTAGAGTTCGTCGGGCTGGGTATTGGCGGTCGTGACCAGGGTGACGCCACGCGCAAACAGCGCTTTGAGCAGACCATGCAGCAGCATGGCGTCGGTAATGTCGGTCACCACGAACTCATCGAGGCACAAGACCCGTATCTCATCGCACAAACGGTCGGCCACGACCTCTAATGGGTCTGGCTGCTTGGGCAAACGGGACATGATGTCGTGAATGTCGCGCATGAAATGGTGAAAATGCACCCGGCGCTTGCCGGGAAGCGCCAGATCCTTGACGAACCAGTCCATCAGATAGGTCTTGCCACGCCCGACGTCGCCCCACAGATAGGCCCCACGCACGGGGGGCGTGGGACTGGCAAACCGCTTGCCGATACGTCTCCAGAGTCCACGGCTCGGCGCGCGCGGCTTACTCATCGCAAGCTCGCGATGGATGGCGTAGAGGAGTTCGCTCGCTTCACGCTGAGCGGCATCAAGAGGTTTAAATGTGTGCAATGGATTCTTCTGGGTAGTGGTTGTGGGCCGCATCCGGCCCTTTTCAGTCGGCGGTATCAGGATCGTCCGGTGTTTCAGGGTTGTAGTGTTTCAGCCGCCGCCACAGCGTCGTGCGGCTGATGCCGAGTTCTTTGGCGACCCGGATCAGGCTCCCCTGATGGACCTCCATGAGACGCAGGATCTCATCGCGCTCTATCAGTTCGAGTCTAGACATGCCCTCGGGTGCTGCGCTCGGCTGCGGCAACCAGTCGCCGAGCTCGATACTCGACCCGGAGCACAGAATCAGCGCCCGCTCGATGAGATTCTCCAGTTCCCTGACATTGCCGGGAAAATCATAGGCGCACAGCGTGTGCAAAGCTGAGTCGGTGAATCCGGTCACGTCCCGATTGAGCTTGCGGCCATGCTTGCGCAGGCAAAATGCCGCCAGCGTGGGTATGTCCTCGGGGCGTTCGCGCAGCGGCGGAATGTGGATGGGGAACACGTTGACCCGATAGTAGAGATCCGCTCGAAATCGCCCCTGCGCCACTTGCGCATGCAGATCGCAATTGGTCGCGGCGATGATTCTCACATCGGCCTGGCGGTGCACGCTGTCGCCAACGCGTCTGAAGCGGCCCTCCTGCAGGACTTGCAGCAGCTTGACCTGGAGCACCGGACTCATTTCGCTGATCTCGTCGAGAAAGACGGTCCCACCGTCAGCGGCCTCGAACAGCCCTTTCTGATCCTGGATCGCGCCGGTAAAGGCGCCCCGCTTGTGGCCGAACAGCTCGCTTTCTAAGAGCGCCTCGGGCAAGGCGCCGCAATTTTGCTCGACGAACAGCTTGGCGCTGCGGGGTCCACGGTTGTGGATGTGTCGCGCAAGCAGGGTCTTGCCGGTACCGGTCTCGCCGGTCAGCAACAGCGACACCGGGCTATCGACCACGCGCTCGACGAGATCGAAGACCCGCCGCATGGCGGGCGAGTCGCAGATCATCTCGGCACAATGCAGCTCTCTGTCGACCTCCTTGCGCAGATAGACGTTCTCATCCTTCAACCGTTCGTTGGCTGCCTGAAGCTCCCCGAGGAGACGCCGGTTCTCCAACGTGAGCGTGTAGCTCTCCAAGGCCCGCTTGACGATCACCTTGAGATCGCGTCGGTCCCAGGGCTTGGTGATGTATTGATAGATCCTGCCGCTGTTGATGGCCTCGATGAGCGAGGCGGTATCGGTGTAGCCTGTCAGGATCATCCGGATGATGTCCGCGTTGATATGCCTGGAACGCTCGAGGAGTTCCACGCCGGTCATACCCGGCATGCGCTGATCCGCGATAATCAGCGCAACGTCTTCTTTTTCCAGGATACTCAGGGCTTCCGCGCCGCTCGATGCGGTGAAGACCAGATACTCATCGGCGAAGGTCAGATCGAGGGTGCGCAGGATCTCCTGCTCATCGTCGACGATCAGCAGGGCGTGGTCTTTCATTGCGGGGTCCGAGTGGCCCGGAGCGGCAAATCGATAACGAACTCCGTCCCCTTGCCGACCTGACTGGAGACGCGCAGCGTGCCGCCGTGGCGCTCGACGATACGGTAGGAAATGCTCAACCCGAGACCGGTTCCGGTCCCGACAGGCTTGGTCGTGAAGAAGGGGTCGAAGAGTTTTGCCAGATGCTCCTCGGCGATCCCAACACCATTGTCGCGGATTGCAATGCTCACGCGATCCTCGGCTGAAGCGGCGCTCACCCAGACCTCGCCCCGATCGGGGATGGCCTGCACGGCATTTTGCAACACATTCATAAACACTTGATTGATCTGTCCGGGGAGACATTCCACCTTCGGTAGACTGTCATAGGCCCGATGGATAGTCACGCGATCCTGATATTGCTTGGCAAGCAGGTTGAGCGAGGATTCCAGTCCTTCCAGCAAGCCAGCCTCGATGAAACCGGTATCGTCCGAGCGCGAAAAGGTGCGCAGATCGAGCACGATCTTCTTGATACGCTCGGCGCCATCCTGACAGCTCTTGATCAGCTCTTGCAGTGTCTGGAAAGTCTCGTCGAAACACGCCGAGCGCATCTGCCCGTCGCCGCGTCGGCGCCCCTCCCGCGTGGAGTGCTCGGTGTCGCTATAGGCGCGAATGATCTCTGCCAGCCGTAGCGTGTATTCGTCGATGAAATCCAGATTGCTGTGCACATAACTGATCGGATTGTTGAGTTCGTGCGCGACTCCGGCGACCAGCAGCCCAAGGGATGCCATCTTCTCGGACTGAATCAGATGCTCTTTGGCGAGCGCCAGGTCCAGATAGGTCGTTTCCAGTTGCTGGTGGCGCTCGCTGAGTTCCGCGTTGACGAGCGAAAGCGCCTGGGTGCGTTCGGCAACCTTCGCCTCCAGACCACGATTGAGCGTTTCGAGTGCACGCAGACGCTCGCGCTCGGCCCTGATCGTGCGCGCCAGAAGCTGACCGCCATAGGTCAAAAACAATGCCATGAGCATCGCGAAGATCGGAATCCAGAGGCGCCACTGTGCAAAGAGCACCCAGGCCAGAAACACCAGGGCGACGGCCAGAACGATCGTCGCGGCCAGTGCCGTCAGCGGTTTGAGTCGCGCCAGCAGCAGGCTCGTCGGCAACATCAGCGTGAGCAGCAGAAACACCCTCGCCGGTTGCCCGAGTTCATGGATGAACCGGCCCTCCAGCAGATTGCTGACGACGGTGGCCTGGATCTCCACCCCCGCTGTCGGTGTCTCGGCAATCCAGGAAAATGGCGTCAGAAAGGTATCTCCGCTCACATGCCATGGCTCGGGGATCGCCTCGACCGAGCGCCCGACCAGCACGATCTTGTCTTCGAAGATGCCGGGGGGCAACAGTGTTTCAAACTGCAATGCCTGATAATAGGAGACCGTCTGCACCGTCCTCGGCGGTCCACGGTGGTCGATCAGCATCTCTCTCAGCGAGTCACCGACGGGGATGCCGGGAAAGGGCGGCTCGCGCATCGGCTCGGGCGCCGTAGCAAGATACGCTCTGGCCAACTGATAGGCGAAGGAAGGCATGTTTTCGGCGAAGATGCGGGTGCGCCGCACCACCCCGTCGGCATCCACCGAGATCATCGGGATACCCACCACTGCAGCGTCGCGCAGCATCGGGATTGGGTCGATGCGCAGCGTATGGCGAAACAGCGGGTCATTGACCACGGACAGCTCGCTCACCAGCACCGCATTGCCTGCCTCTCGCAGCGCGGCGGCAAGCTCACGGTCGTCGTCTGGATTGGATGGCTCGGCAAACAGCACATCGAAGCCCACCACTTTCGCACCGGCCTTGCCGAGCTGGCGCAGCAGTTGCGCGTGCAGGCTCCGGGGCCATGGCCATTGTGTATCGATCTGCGCGAACGACGGCTCATCGATGGCGACGACCACGATCTGTGCTGGTGGCGACAGCGTGCCGCGAAGGGCGAATAGCAGATCCAGCCCCCTGAGCTCGAGGAGGCTAAAAAGCGAAAGGCCGGACAGAACTAGCGTAATTGCGACTGATCCCGCAGCGATGAGTAGGCTCATCGTGCTGGATCGGGTTCGTATTGGCATAGCCATACAGCCAGAAGGCTCCTTGAACCGCTCGAACGATATCTGGTCGGACCGCAGACAACCACGCGATCCGCTCACCCTGATGGGAGAAGATGGGATGACGGCCAATGACCGAGATGGACTGCTCCACGCGTCTGGCGCTGACGTTTGGCTGACTACGCACCGTGGAGCAATCCCGATACCCGCTCAGGTCATCATTGATGGGCGCGTCACCAGCAGAACACCCAGGTAACCGGACGTCCCTCGACGATCGCGCTCATCGAAACGCAGTGCGAGCCTTCATAGACGACGAGCGCACTAGGCAGAACCCGTTTGATGGACTTCGCGGGGATCCCCTTTTTCACCTCCTCGTCGGTCAATCGATGCCCTTGCGTCCCTGGTGAGCCGAACACGCTCATCTCACCATTGTCATCGACCGCGATCAGGAACCGCGTATTCTCGACACCCTGTTTGTCCAGGAGATCCTGTATCTCCTGGCTATAATGATCGACATCGTTGGAGCCACCTTGACTACCCATACCAGCCTCCTGACAGTTTCGTCGTTGTTGAAGCAAACGGGCTACAGACTCACCGAGAACCGCAGGAACACCTGTCGGTCCGGGACGAATCGCGGATTTTTCGGCTCCGAAGTCTGGAAGTTATCATCCTGAAAATAGAACTCCTGATCGAACAGATTGAGCACTTCGAGGCTCAGGGTGCCGAGGCGTTTTTTCAGGCGATATCCGATCTCGGCATCCACCAGGAAGAACCCGTCGCGGCCATCGCGCAACGTCGAACTCGCCAGGCGTTCGACCTCCTGATCGACGAAGGTCGCGGTGACCGACGAGAAGAATCCACCGGGATCGTGATAGCGGGCCGACAGCGGCGCGATTGCCGTCTTCACTCGGCTTGGCGCATTGCCTGTGGTCTCGGTGCGGTTGAGCTCCTGGTATTGCGGATCGAAGCTCAACGACCACCGATCATTCATCGCCCAGTAAACATAGGTCCGAGCCAGGCTCTCCGAGATATCCACAAAACCCTCAAAGGATTCGACTGAATCCGAGATCAGAAACGTTGGGGCCTCGATGGCGCGATGCGTCAACTCGATACCTAGATAGTAGGGTGCGTTGCCAGCGGTATCGAAACCAAACCCGTACACGGTACTTTTCGCCGCATTGGTGTCGTCGAAGAGCTGATTGAAGCCGGCCACCTGTGTCGGCTCGATGGTCTGCTCGACGACCAACGCCGGTTTGACCATCTGAAAGGCCGCAAGCCGCAGACGCGACCGGCTGTTGATATTCCATTGCAGACCCAGCTTCGGATTGACCTCGCGGCGATGGAGGTCGCCCTCCTCAAGATCGTCATAGCTCAAGCCAAACGACCAAAGCACGTTCTCCGACTGGTTGAAGTGAGCATAGAGGTAGGCGTTGTCGTGCTCCAGCGGTGCATCCCGGCGAAATTCGCAGGTGGGTAGCGGGCACGCGATGCCAATGGAAGAGGTGAAATCAAAGCTGTCGACCTGCTCGCGATCGATCTGGTATCTCCCGATGCCCCCGACCAGACTCAAGGCCTCGCCATGAAAGAGATACTGTGTTTCAGCTTGATACCCGTCCTGCTTGATCGCTGTATCGCGCTCGGCGATGCCCTGAAAGACCTGGCTCTCGGTGGTGTCTTTGTTGGTATTGATGAACGAGGCGATGAGATCCGAGCGGGCTGACGGCGAGAACCGGGCGCCCAACCTGAGGCTGTCCTGCTCTATGCGCGTGCGATTGTCGCGCGAGAAATCATTCGGATCGAAGTCCATGCGTAGATCGCCGTACGCGCTCTCACGACGCCTGACTTCGGCCTGGAGGCCGAGTTCGGGCGTCACCGCGAACTGCGCGACCGCGTTGTAGAGATCATGCCTCAAGTCGTTATTGTCCCTGAAGCCCTCTGTTTCGTAGTGAAACTGACCGACGCTATACGAAAAACCGTTCGCGATTCCTGAAACAACCGTTTCATCACCCAGTGTCGCGTTGCTCCCGACAATCCCGGACACCATAAGCGAGGGCCGTTCACGGACGAACAAAGCAGTGTATTCATTGAGTGAAAGCTCGGATGGTCCCGCGCCATCTGGAATCAGCAGCTTGGTTTCCGCGAGCTGGGGCCGCACCGGGGTGACATTGACCGGCTGCAACAACTGCGACTGCAGCAACTCGCTCGCGCGCGCGCTCTCGTAGCGCTGCCCGCCCGAGTAGGCATCAGCAAGCAGACGATGCGCCGAATAATCAGCCGGGTCTCTGGTTAGCGACGTCTGGCCTTCCTGTATCGCCAGGTGGTCGAAACCCAACTGACCGTGAAGCCTGCCCATGGTCGCTCCTCTTGCCGCCAAGTCCTCATCCAACAGCAACCGCGAGCGATACACCGCCCGGTTGTCATTGAGCCTGACGGATTCAAGCAAATCCCGTACCGCCTCGTTGGGCCGATTGACCGAACTCAAACGGATCGCATTGTAGAAGTACGGCGTAGGGTCGCGCGGGTCGAGTCGTTTGGCGAGCGCGAAGTGTTTGGCGGCGAGCGCATCCTCCTTGACCTCATAGAGTGCCTTGCCGAGATAGCTCTGATAGAGCGCAACTCTAGGCTCCAGTAACGTGGCGATCTGCATCTGCTCGAGCGCCTCCTCGGTGCGGTTCTGGCGGAACAGACCCAGGCCGAGACCCAGACGCGGCTCTGCACGGGTCGAGTCGCGCTCAATCGCGCGTTCGAACGCCTCGCTGGCGGACTGCTCGTTGCCTCGCGCCAGCATCAGAAAGCCCAAGGTTGAGTTGACCAGCGCCTCATCGGGGTCCAGCCGGTGGGCCTCTTCGGCCAGCGCGAAGGCCTCCTGACCCTGCCCCATGCCAAACAGCAGACGACTCTCCTGGATCAGGGTCAGCGGGCTTTCGGGGTCGAGCACCACCGCGCGGCGCGCCGCGCTCAGGGCGTCGGCGATCTGGAAATTGGCTTGTTGGGCCAGACTCAGCGCAAGCTGGGCCGACGGCGAGTGAGTGTCTGCCGAAACGCCCGAGCGTGCCACCGCCAGCGCGGCGTCATTGCGGTTTTGGGTCAGCAGCATGTTCGAGCGCAGACCGAGCGCCAGCGCATTGCGCGGGTCGCGCGCCAGTGCCTGCGCGATATCCGCGTCGGCCGCGTCGGGGCGACCCTTCACCAGATTGACGAGCGTCGCCTGCACCCAAGGCAACGCGGAGGCGGGGAAACGTCGTTTGGCAGCGGCGATCGACCGATCCGCCTCCTCCCATCGATCGAGCAGGTACAAGGCATTGGCCATGCCCACCATCGACATGAGCGATTGGGACTCGAGCGCCTCGAACTCAGCGCGCGCCGCCTCGGGCATGTTCCCGTCCAGCGCCACCCAGCCGAGACCGGTACGCGCTCGGGCATGCTCGGGGGCGAGACGGATGGCGCGCTCGAAGGCCGCTTGCGCCTGCCGCCGCAGCCCAAGGTCGAAACACACCTCGCCCAGCTCAACCCAGGTGTCTGGATCTTGCGATGCGGGAGCGGTGCGGGCGATCAATGCGCTCCTGCGCTGTTCAAGATCCGAACGGGGCACACCCGAGAGGGGAAAATCCCGATAACTGACGAATCGTGGGTAATAAAGCGACCATTGCACCGCGTCCATAGGATTGATGAGAATGGTCTTTCGTGGCGCCCGCCCAACCCTGGCTGTGCCCGTTTCGTTGGCCGCCACCAAGACGCTGCCGAGCGGATTGGCAAGCTCGACAACGCCCTGCACCACGACGAGGCGGGCGCTGTCCCTGCCCCGCACGGCGAGATCGAACTCGGTCCCACGGATGGTCGCGGTCGCTGGCCGCGTCTGGACCTCGAGCGTTCCGTCCTCGGCGCGAATCCAGATTTCGCCCCTCAGCACCCGAAACAGATTGCTGACGAAGCCGCTGGAGGCAGGCACCACCGGCAGACTGATCTGTTTGAGCTCCAGATGACTGTTCGCGTTGAGCTTGATCTGCATCCCATTAGCCAGTTGGATGGCGACCCGGCTGTCTTCACCGGTCCTGACACTGTCGCCCTCGCCAATCGCCGCGCCTGGTGCGACTTGTCGCCAGTCCTGGCCACGCAGCATCTCGGCCCGGCCCGAGACGCTGACCACCGCACCGCCATCCTGCGCGCTCACGCAGATCGGATTGGCCAGAATCAGCATCGGCAGCACCCACCACACTAGCGCTAGGATGGCTCGCCTCGTGTTCGCTGAACTGTTCGCGGAAATCGGTCGGTAGGAAAAACGAGACATACCGCGCTCCTATTTTTATCTTGAGCGATCCGTTGGTCCGTCTTCCTTGCGCCGGTGTTGCCGTGGCCGAATACTCCCGCCGAGACAGCCGTCGGAGTTAGGGTCCGCTGTCCCCATAATAGTTGCCGATATAGCTCTCGAACTTGGTGTATTTGCCAAGAAAGGTCAGCCGTACCGTCCCGATCGGGCCGTTGCGCTGTTTGCTGATGATGATCTCGGCGATACCCTTGTCGCTACTGTCCTCGTTGTAGACCTCATCGCGATAGATGAACAGGATGAGATCGGCATCCTGTTCGATGGCGCCCGATTCGCGCAGATCCGACATCACGGGGCGTTTGTTCGGGCGCTGTTCGAGACTGCGGTTGAGCTGCGACAGCGCGATGATCGGAACGTTGAGTTCCTTGGCCAGCGCCTTGAGCGAACGCGAGATGGCCGAAATCTCCGTGGCGCGATTTTCGGTCGATCCCGGCGCCTGCATGAGCTGGAGATAATCGAGCACAATCAGACCCAGATCGCCCTGATCGCGCTTCAAACGTCGGGCGCGTGAGCGCACCTCAGTTGGCGATAGGGCCGGTGTGTCGTCGATGAACATGGAGGCATTGGCGAGGATGTTGACCGCTGAGGTCAGGCGCGGCCACTCGTCGTCTTCCAGTTTGCCAGTGCGCACACGATGCTGATCGATGCGCCCGAGCGAGGACATCATGCGCATGGCCAGCGAATCGCCCGGCATTTCCATGCTGAAAACGGCGACCGGGCGCTTGGATTGGATCGCCACATGCTCGGCGACATTCATCGCAAAGCTGGTCTTGCCCATTGACGGGCGCCCAGCGACGATAATGAGATCGGCCGGCTGGAGTCCCGAGGTCAGCATGTCGAGATCCGAGAACCCGGTGGCCAGACCGGTGATGGGCTCATCGCGCGCATAGAGTGCATCGATGCGCTCAACGGCCATATTCAGCAGCGTCTTGATGGGCTGAAAGCCGCCCCCGCCACGCGCTTCCTGCTCGGCGATGGCGAAAACCCGCCGTTCGGCATCATCAAGCAATGTTGCTGCATCGCGGCCCTGGGGGTTGTAGCCGCTGTCGGCGATCGCCGTTCCGGCGCCGATCATCTGACGCAGCACCGAAGTCTGGCGCACGATATGTGCGTAAGCCTTGATGTTGGCGGCGCTTGGCGTCTCGTTGGCGAGCATGCCCAGATAAGACAGCCCGCCCGCGTCGGCGAGACGCTCGGTGCGCTCGAGCGTCTCGGCAAGCGTCACGACATCAAACGGCTGATCCTCATCGGCAAGGCGGGCGATAGCGCCGAAGATCAAGCGATGCTCGCGGCGGTAGAGATCGCCCTCGACGAGCATGTCGGCGATGTGCTCCCAGGTGCTGTTGTCGAGCATCAGCCCGCCAAGCAGCGCCTGTTCGGCATGGATATTGTGCGGTGGCACACGCAGCGCGTCGAATGCCGCATCGCTAGCCAATTGCATCATCGAGTCCTCCGCGAGAGACCGCGCATTTAAGGACGAGGAAGGATAGCGACTGCACGCGAGACGGCTGATTAAGCAAGAGACTGCGGCGAATACTGGCGCATTCGCAACATTAAGATACTGTACAGCACACGCCAAGCCCCAGCATTACCGGGGCTTGGCGTGTATCGCTATCAATCGCCGGGGACGATATCAACCTTCAACTGAGTATCGACGTCGGCATGCAGATGCAGCGTGACCTCATACTCGCCCACCATCCGGAATGGTCCCTGCGGCAGACGAACCTCTGACTTGTTAAGCGTGTGACCGGCCTCGGCCGCGGCTGCGGCAATGTCAGCCGTTCCGACGGAGCCAAACAGACGACCCTCTTCACCGGCCTTGCGCGCGATGGTCAGCCTGACGTCGGCAAGCGACTCTTGGCGTGCATGGGCGGCGGCCAGCGATTCCGCCGCCGACTGCTCCAGCTCGGCGCGGCGCGCCTCGAATGCGGCCAGATTATCTGCGGTCGCAGCGACCGCGAAACCGCTCGGGAGCAGATAGTTGCGGCCATAGCCAGAGCGCACATTGACCTTGTCGCCGAGCGCGCCCAGGTTGCTCACGTTTTTTAGCAGGATCACTTCCACGTTCGTATTCCTCTCGAGAAATCATTTTGGTTGTCGCTACACAGACGCTCAGCGTGACCCAGAGACACGTTGCGCGACACGGGCGCGAATATCCACCCAGAGATCGGCCAGACCGACACTGGCCAACAGCAGGACCATCTGTGGCATGAACAGCACCAGCAACAGATACACGCCGATTAGCCAGGCCTGATGGGCGCCCAGCAGTGCTCGCACGCGATGCGCCACGGCCAGGCCCTGAAACATCAACAACAGTGCGAGCACTGGAAGCAGGTCGAGCGCCAGCCCCGCCCCCTTGGCCAGGGCCAGCCAGATCAGCACCGCCAGGAACAATAGCCCGAACGACCGCCCGACGGTCAAAGTGCGAAACTCTTCGCCAAATCCGCCTGGGTTGTACAACTGCGCCTGCCACTGACGCGCAATGAACAGGCTGATCAGATACTGAAAGACGAGCGCTGCGGCGAAGGCGCCGGTCATCCACTTGGACAATTCGCCAAACAGCACCTTGCTGGCATCGGCCTCGATCAGCCCATCGGTGATCAGTGTCTGGCGCACCGGCTCCAGAAGCTGTTGCCAATAGACCGAAGGCTCACCCACCAGAAGATGGATCGTCAGCACCATGACCAAGCCACCCAAGGCCGCGAGCTGGGCCGTGAAACCCAATGCCCGTGTCGCGCGCAAAATCGCCGCCAGCCCCCAGATCGGAACCCAGAGCACCACCAAGACGCCCAGGGCCACCCAGGGCGACCCTAGCGCCAGCAATGAGATCGCCCCGGCCGCCAGAGTCGACAGCGCCACCAGCAACAGTCCCTCGCGCGGCCCTCTACGCAGCGTAAACAGCGCGACGACGCCCGAGCTGATCAGCCCGATGAACGGTATCAACAGCGACAGCAGGGCGCTCGCGCAAGCCACGAGTGTGGCTTGCGAGTAACCGCGCATGACGAAGGTCGCGAGTGGCTTCATGGAGAACCGAGCGATAAATCCCAATGCCGAATTGGGTTAAACGCCCTGCCGGCCCACCGTTCGGTTGGCCTCGCCCCGGCGCGGATCAATGTCCGTCGGTATAAGGCAGCAGCGCTAGAAAGCGCGCGCGCTTGACGGCTTGGGCGAGCTGGCGCTGGGACTTGGCCGAGGTGCCGGTGATGCGGCTAGGCACGATTTTGCCGGACTCGCTGACGTAGGCCTTGAGCAGATTGAGATCTTTGTAGTCGATCTCGGTGATACCTTCGGCGGTGAAGCGGCAATAGCGCTTGCGGCGAAAAAAGCGGGACATGGTGTTCTCCGTTACGTGAGCGTTGAATCGCAAGGCGGACTGAAGCGCGCTCAGTCGTTGCTGCTGTCTGCGTCGTCATCGCGCGTGCGAGTACGCGTACTACCGGAATCATCATCCGAATCGCGCGGGCGTGTGCGCGTGCTACCGGAATCATCATCCGATGAATCGGTACGTTCGCGCTCATCGCCGCTTTTGACGAGTACGGACGGCTCGGTGACCGCCTCCTTGCGCTGGACAATGAGATTGCGCAGGACGGCGTCGTTGAACCGGAAAGTGCTCTCGAGTTCGTCAAGCGCCTCTTTGTCGCACTCGATGTTCATGAGCACATAATGTGCTTTGTGGACTTTGTTGATCGGGTAGGCGAGTGGACGCCGGCCCCAATCCTCGGTGCGATGAATCACACCGCCACGCTGCTCCAGACTGCCCTGATAGCGCTCGATCATGCCGGGCACTTGCTCGCTCTGGCTCGGATGCACCAGAAAAACCACTTCGTAGTGTCGCATTGCTGCTCCCTTCGGATTGACAGCCTCCTGTGATTGCACGGCGCAAACAGTAAGGCAAGGAGTGACCCCAGGCGCTGGGGAATCGCCTACTATAGAGGCAATAATGTGTGATTGGAACCCTTTTTAGAGCCTCGCGGCTCGCGGCCCGTCCCCAGCATGCGCGCCAGCTTCCGGCACGGCCAACTCACCGTGACCAGTCAACCGCCAAACTGGCTTCGCACCGTCTCGGTGGCCTCTTCGATGCCCTGGCGGGCACGATCGAGAAACGCGCGTCCTTGTTTGAGCATCGCCTGCTTGATGGCCTCGGCAAGACGCGGATTGCCGATCGTCTGGTCGTTTAACGTCACGCTGTAGGGCGAGGTCGAGTAGGCCGACATCGGATCGGCGAGCGTCAACGCTGTATCGTCGACCGCGTTGTAGCGGTAGTAGCAGCCAGCCCGCATCGGCTTGACCCGTCCGTCGGTGGGATCCTCCGCCGTGAATTTCAGTGTGACGATCAACTGCTCGGATCGACGCGCCTCGGTGCCGATATCCTTCCAGACCAGTGATGGCGGATCGCTCAATAGACCGGCCGCAAGATCCTTACACAAGGTGACCCGCACGTCTTCACCTGGATTTGAACAGCTCATCGCCAGCCACCCGCCGAGCAGCCAGACGGTAACCATGATCGTCTTTCGCGCCATCCCCGTGCGCACCGCAACACTTGCCACCACACGTTATCTCCCATTCAATCCACTAAACTCCATGGTCAGGCACCCCGAAGCGCGCTGCCAGACCAAGCGAGCAACATATCGCAATCGCGCTCGGGCAACCCCCGAGTATACTGAGTGCGTTATCATCGCGGTGGCTACGCCTGCAGCCCGGCGTGGCCATCAGTCCCAGCACCAAGCTCGCAAGAGCTTATGGTGTTATTACGTTTATCTTACGGAGTTGAAGCCATGGCCATATCCAAAAATATCGGTACGATGGATAAGAACATTCGTCTGGTCGCCGCCGGCGTGCTCATCTTGGCTGGTTTGATGGTGCCGTCCGTCTTCTGGCAGGTGGTTCTGACTGTCCTCGGTCTGATCCTCCTGGCGACTGCCATCTTCGGTGTCTGCCTCGCTTATTTGCCGCTGAAAATCAACACCAGGAGCGATGGCGAAAGCTAAAAGTACGCTCGCCGCCACTGTCAGTGGCGGCACGCACCCGCCACCAGCTCCCCGCACCGCTCCATAAAGGCCCGCTGACGCAGTGTGGATGCCTCCTGCTCAGTTGCCGCCGTTGGGCCATCACGCCAGATCCCGGCAGCATGATCGAACACCGAAAAGCGGTAGCCACGCCCGACCTTAAAAACCTTGGTGATCTCGTTTCCGGCCCGCTCCATGGCCTCTAGCTTACTCATTCCCGCCGCACCGATGGCGACTGACTCGGGTACGCCGAGCGGTGCTTGCGCCATCTTGAAGATATTATTTTGAATCTCGCCGTGCATGTCGAGTTCGACTGACTCGACGCCTGGAAGCCGCGCCAAGATATAGCCCGCCATCAGCAGTCCCAGCCGCTCATTCTCCGACTCCAGCGCCGTTAGCAGTTTGTCGGCCACGATCTGGCAACGCTGTAGCCGATCCGGCTCGGCCACCCAATCGCGACTCATCTGCCAGCCGCGCGCCATGTCCTGATCCAGGCGATCGAAGTAATCGCTCGCTTGGGTCAAGAGCGCATCCGGGACATTGAGCTTGTAGACGTGTTCGTCGATGATGGCTTCTAGAATCATGAGCTTCTCCACGAAAAACCCCGCGCTTCAGATCAATCCAGATCGGCTCGAAAAAGTCAGGGCAACACTTCTCAGTAGCTGGCTTCAGCACCTCCGCTGCAGGGTCGCCGATCTGATCGTTGCGCGCTACGCCAATGTATTGCCATGCTACACTCGGGCGATAGTTCTAGTGTTAACCCTCCCCCCTCGATCATCGGCAAAGACATGACCAAGCAGAAGACTTATCTCGTGATTTCGGCACTGGGTGAAGATCATCCAGGGATCGTCAATCAGCTCTCGAAGGCCGTGCTGGAGCACGACTGCAATATCGAGGACAGCCGCATGACCGTCCTCGGCGGAGAGTTCGCCGCGATGCTCTTGGTCGAGGGCAAATGGAACACCCTGGCAAAGATCGAGAACGCACTGCCAGAGCTGGAGCGTCAGCTCGGCATGACGATCATCTCCAAGCGCACCGGCCAACGGAGCGTCAGCGGCGACCTACTGCCCTATGCAATCGATGTGGTCTGCATGGATCATCCCGGGATCATCAACAATCTCGCGGGTTTCTTCGCTGATCGCAACATCAATATCGAGGACATGGCCACCAGCACCTATGCCGCGGCCCACACTGGTACGACCATGTTCGCCGTACACATGACCGTCGGAATCCCTGCCAATGTCCATATCGCCGGGCTGCGCGAGGAGTTCATGGATTACTGCGACGCGCTCAACCTGGACGCCGTGCTGGAGCCTCTCAAGGGCTGATCACACAGTCGCTGGGTGCGCCGGTTTCAGGCATTTCACTCGATTGCAGAGCGCGCGTTTTTCCAACTCATAAAGACCCACGCTCATGATCAAACGCGAAAACGATAAGCCTTGTCTGTTCGTCCTCGACACCAACGTGCTGATGCACGATCCAGCGGCGCTCTTTCGCTTCCAGGAGCACGACATCTTCCTGCCGATGGTTGTGCTCGAAGAACTGGATCGCGCTAAGAAAGGCATGTCAGAGGTCGCGCGTAACGTCCGCCAGGTCAGCCGCTTCCTCGATCAGCTCATGAGCGGTGCCGATAAGACAGACATCGATGCCGGACTGGCGCTCGTGCCGACCGCCGCCGACGGCGGGGGCATCGTCACTCAGTCCGCCGGACGGCTGTTCTTCCAGACCGAGCAGCGCGCGCTGACACTGCCGCTATCCCTGCCCGGAACCATCCCGGACAACAACATTCTTGCAACCGCGCAGGCGCTGCGCGAGGGTCGCGCCGACCGCCAGGTCATCATCGTCTCCAAGGACATCAACCTGCGCATCAAGGCCGCCGTGCTCGGCATTCCGGCCGAGGATTACGCCAACGATCAGGTCCTCGACGACGCCACGCTGCTCTACACGGGTCTCGAAGTCCTCCCGCAAGACTTCTGGGAGCGCCACGAGAAGACCATCGACGCCTGGAAGGAGGAAGGCCGGACCTTCTACCGGGTCGCGGGCCCCGACATGGCCGACTGGTATCCGGCTCAGTGCATCGCCATCGAGAACGATGGCGCCTTCGAGGCCATGGTGCGGGAGAAGTGCTCGCAGACCGAGACCATCATTGAGCTGGTCGATGACTACCGCCGAGCGCGCCACGACGTCTGGGGCATCAACGCGCGCAACCGCGAGCAGAATTTTGCGCTCAATATGCTCATGAATCCCGAGCTGGATTTTATCACCCTGCTCGGCGCCGCCGGTACCGGAAAGACCCTGCTCGCGCTGGCGGCTGGACTCACCCAGGTGCTCGATCGCAATCGCTACCACGAGATCATCATGACGCGGGCGACGGTCCCGGTCGGCGAGGACATCGGCTTTCTGCCTGGCACGGAAGAGGAGAAAATGACCCCCTGGATGGGCGCGCTGATGGACAATCTGGAAGTGCTGACCCAGCCCGAAGGCGGTGAATGGGGCCGCGCCGCCACCAATGATCTGATCCGCAGCCGCATCCGTATCTCCTCGCTCAATTTCATGCGCGGGCGCACCTTCCTCAACAAGTACATCATCCTCGACGAAGCGCAGAACCTGACCGCCAAGCAGATGAAGACGCTCATCACCCGCGCGGGACCGGGGACGAAGTTCGTCTGTCTCGGCAACATCAGCCAGATCGACACGCCCTATCTGACCGAGACCACGTCAGGGCTGACCTATGTCGTGGATCGTTTCAAGCACTGGCCTCACGGCGGACACATCACCCTGATGCGCGGCGAGCGCTCGCGTCTGGCTGATTTCGCCTCGCAGGCGCTATGAGGCCGGATCGTCTTTTCTGCGTCGCAACAGATAGGTGTCCATCAGCCAGCCCTTCTCTTGGCGCGCCTGGGACTTGATCCGCAAGAGCTCGTCGAGCACCTCGTCGAGCGCCCCCGCGAACAGGATCTCATCGGGACAGCCGAGATAGCCGCCCCAGTAGACATCCATGTTCTGCCCCGTGAAGCGCTGAAAGGAGGCGTTGTAATCGAGCATCACCACCGTGTTGTCGATCTCGGCCGGGTCGCACTGCTCGGCATCGCGACCGGTGGTGATGGTAATGCGCTCGCCGACCCGATTGAGGGGGATTTTGTGTCGCGCGGTGAGCATCTGGACCGAGGTGATGCCGGGGATGATCTCGATATCCAGCGCCCCGCCCGAACAGGCGGCCAGATCAGTCGCCAGCGTCACGGTCTGATCGTAGAGCGACGGATCGCCCCAGAGCAGTAGCGCGCCGCTTTGACCGTCGCGCAGTTCCGAGGCGATAAGTCCCTCGAAGAGCGTGCGTTTCTCGTCGTGCCAGGTCTGGACGCCCGCCGCATACCCCCCCTGCGTGCCGCGCGCCGGACTGCTCGCAGTCACCACGCGATAGCCCGACTCTCCGAGATAGTGGCGCAGAATGTCCAGGCGCATCTGCAACAGCTCTTCCTTACCGCGCCCCTCCTTTTCCAGCATAAAGAAAACGTCGACTTGCTTGAGGGCGTCGATCGCCTGGATGGTGAGATACTGGGGGCCACCAGGGCCCATGCCGATCAAATAGAGTTTTTTCATCAGTCTTGCCGATTGATTTGATACTCGCTCGACGCGGCTTGGCGTCATGGAGTGCGTTGGGGTGAGGCCAGGCTGTCACGGCTTATCCCGCCTGGGATGATCCGACAGACGCTAAGCTCATGGCTGGAGTCGGCTAAATAGCATGGTGATTTTAGCGAGTCGTTGCTAATATCGGGTGCTTGATTCCTGTCCGCCTTGCCAAACAGACGACGAGCCCAATAACCGTATTCGCCTTGAGGTTGCATTGGGCGGCTGCACTGACGCACTCTCTCATTCAACCTGCGGCCTTGCGCTAATAGTGTTTGCATATGCCCAAGACCAACTGTTCATGATCTCTCGGAGCTGACGATGCGCATTCTTTTTGTCCAACCGAACTACAGCGCCGGCGCCGCCGATATCGCTGGCAACTGGTCTCCAGCCTGGGTTGCCTACATTGCCGGTTATCTCAAGGCTGGCGGTTACGAGGACTATCACTTCGTCGACGCACTGGTCGATAAGCTCGATGATGACAAGCTGCGCGTGGCCATCCGCGAGTCCAAGGCCGACGTGATTGCGACCACGGCCATGACGCCCATGATCTATGCCGCACAGCGCGTGTTACAGATCGCCAAAGAAGAGTGCCCGAACGCCATCACCGTGCTCGGCGGCATCCATGGAACGTTCATGTTCCAGCAGGTGCTCGACGAGGCGCCCTGGATCGACGTCATCGTGCGTGGTGAGGGCGAGGCCATTACGCTCAATCTGATGCGTTGCATCGGCGAGGGTCGCTGGCCGACCGAGCGCGAGAGCATCCAAGGCATCGCCTATCTGGACGAGAACGGCCAGGTCGTGGCCACACCCGCCGAGCCACCCATCAAGGACGTCGACTCCATCTGGCCGGACTGGAGCATCCTGGAGTGGAAAAAGTACATTTATATCCCGCTCGGCGTGCCGGTGGCCACACCCAATATGGCGCGTGGCTGCCCCTTTACCTGTAGCTTCTGCTCGCAATGGAAGTTCTGGCGCGATTACCGCGTACGCGACCCCAAGCGCACGGTCGATGAGATCGAAGAGCTGGTGAAGGTCCACGGCGTTGGCTTCTTCATCCTTGCCGACGAAGAACCGCAGATCAATAAAAACAAGTTTGTCGAATTCTGTCAGGAACTCATCGACCGCGATCTAGGCATCCATTGGGGTATTAACACCCGCGTCACCGACGTCATGCGCGACGAGGAGCTACTGCCTTTCTACCGCAAGGCCGGTCTGGTACACGTCTCGCTTGGCACCGAGGCCGCCGCACAGCTCAATCTCGACCGCTTCGTCAAAGAGACGACGATCGAGCAGAACAAGCGTGCCATCCAGCTCCTACAGCAAAACGGCATCGTCACCGAGGCGCAGTTTATCGTCGGTCTCGAGAACGAGACCCGCGAGACGCTGGAGGAGACCTATCAGATGGTCATGGACTGGGGCGCGGACATGGCCAACTGGTCGATGTACACGCCTTGGCCCTTCTCCGACATGTTTGCCGAGATGGGCGACAAGGTCGAGGTTTTCGACTACTCCAAATACAACTTCGTCTCGCCGATCATGAAGCCGGACAACATCGACCGCGCCGAGCTGCTCGACGGTGTCATGGCCAACTATCGCCGCTTCTATATGCGACGGATGTTCTTCCAGTATCCCTGGGTGAGAGACCCCTTCCGTCGTCGTTATCTGATCGGTTGCATCAAGGCCTTCCTCAAGAGCGCCATGGAGCGTCGCTTCTATCAGTTGGGCAAACAAAACTACTGGGGTCCGGCGTTTAAGCGATTCATCAAGTTCGACTACGACAAGAGCAAGACCAAGATCGTTGAGCCGGATCACAACGCCTGGAAGAAAGCACCTGCGGCCAAGCGTCCAGCAGTCAGTGCCGTGGGTATGGCCCCGCAGGCATGCGGCGGTGGCGCGAAAGCGTGCGGCGGTGGCACCGAGCAAATGACCGAAGAGCAGATGGCTCAGGTGTCTCAGAAGGTCGCCTTACCCGAGCACCGTACCCTCGAAAAAGTCTGAGCGATCGCGACGCGAAACGCCTCCCGTTCGGGGGGGCGTTTCGCGCTTGTGCATGGCGTCACTATCGTGGCGCCTCCCTCCCTGCTCGACCGGTCCCCGCGCTCAGTGCCGAGTGGGGGCTGACCAAAGCAATTTTTCAAGTGAAGCTCCATGCCGGATTCCACCCCGACGATCAAGATTGATCTCCCCCCGATGCAAGACAGCGGCCCGCGCCGCGCTCGCACGCTCATGATCCAGGGCACCGCTTCCGATGTCGGCAAGAGTATGCTGGTCGCCGGACTGTGCCGTGCCTACAGCCGTCGCGGACTGGTGGTGCGTCCCTTCAAGGCGCAGAACATGAGCAACAACGCGGCAGTGACCACCGACACCGACTCCGCGCCCGGACCCGACGGTGAGCAGCCGCGCGGCGAGATCGGCCGCGCTCAGGCGCTTCAGGCGCGCGCCTGCGGGGTTGCGCCCTCTATTCACATGAACCCAGTGCTCCTGAAGCCCCAGACCAACGTCGGCTCCCAAGTCGTGCTGCGTGGGCGCTCGCTCGGCAACTGTCCGGCGCGTGTCTATCACGAGATGCGCCAGGGGCTGATGCCGGCGGTGCTCGACAGCTTCGAGCGACTGTGCGCCGAGGCCGACCTGGTTCTGGTCGAGGGCGCAGGCAGCGGTGCGGAGATTTATCTGCGCGACTGCGACATCACCAACATGCACTTTGCCGAGCGCGCCGAAGTGCCAGTCGTGGTGCTCGGCGATCTGGACAAGGGCGGCACCATGGCCTCGCTGGTCGGCACCTGGTTGCTGCTCGATCAGGCCGATCGGGACCGCGTCGTCGGCTATATCGTCAACAAATTCCGTGGCGACTTCTCGCTGTTTGAGCCAGCCTGCGCAACCATCACCGAGCACACCGACTGGCCCTTTCTCGGCATGGTGCGCTGGTTCGAGGGTGCCGACCGGCTCCCGGCCGAAGACTCGCTCGCGCTTGAGCGGCCCGCCGAGACCACCGGCGGCACACTCAATGTCGCCATTCCGCGTCTGTCGCGCATCGCCAACTTCGACGATATGGACCCGCTCGCCGCCGAGCCGAGCGTGAATCTGCGCTGGATCAATCCCGGTCACGCGATCCCGGCCGAAACGGATGTGGTGATTCTGCCCGGCTCTAAGACGACCCGCGTTGATCTCGACGTGCTGCGCCGCGAGGGCTGGGACATCGACATCCTTGCCCATGTGCGCCGTGGCGGGCGTGTCGTCGGACTCTGTGCCGGTTACCAGATGCTCGGACGGATGGTGCGCGATCCGCACGGCATCGAGGGCGAACCGGGCGAGACGCCCGGACTCGGTCTGCTCGACATCGAAACCGAGATCGGTGCCGACAAGCGTCTGATCGAGATCGATGTTCAAGAGCGGCGCAGCGGCTGCCGACTCACCGGCTACGAGATGCACATGGGCCGCACCACCGGCGCGGGACTTGAGCGGCCCTGGCTGGAACTCGACGACGGTCGGGGTGGCAGCCGTCCGGAGGGCGCCATCACCGCCGATGGACGGGTGATGGGCGGCTATGTACATGGCATCTTCGGTGCCGACGCCTTCCGTGCACACTGGCTGGAACAGGTCGGCGCTCAGGCCGCGCGGATCGATTTCGAGGCCCGCATCGAGTCCGCCCTGGATGAACTGGCCGAGCACTGCGAATCATGTCTGGATCTGGATGCATTGCTGGCGCTGGCGCGCTGAGCCTGGATAAGACGGTCGGCGCGAGACAACGACGATCTATCCCTGGGGCGCGAGTTCAACATCCTCGTAGACATCCGCGAGGGAGAAGGCGATGTCCAGATCGCCACATTGAATCTCGATCTCGCCGTCCTGCTCGAAGACCTGATGCGTCCAGAAACCGTCGGCATCCAGACTGTAAAGCTCGACTTGGCGGCGCTCCTGGCTGACCAGCATATAATACCGCAGCGCGCTGAGCGTTCGGTAAGCGATGAGCTTTTCGCGTCGGTCGATGACCTCTGTAGAAGGCGATAAAATCTCTGCGATGAAACACGGCGCCTGCTTGTAGAGCGAGGCGCCGTCGTCGCGGTCGCAGGTCAGAAGCACGTCCGGATAATAAAAGGCATCGCGCGCTTGCACTTTGACTTTCATGTCGTTGATGAAGACGCCACAGGGTGTGCCGCGAGCCGTGGTCCTCAGGTGAAAGAAGACATTACCCGCGATGCGGTTGTGCGCTTCCCCCGCACCGGCCATGGCGAAGAGCTGGCCCGCGACATACTCGTGGCGGATATCGCTCGATTGTTCGGCGGCCAGATACGCATCCGGATCGATGTAAGGAACTCTTTCGACCAGGCTCATGTCGATACCTCGAATGTCAACTAGATCTTCGCGTCCAGTATAAACAACGACTCGCATCGATGATGCAACCCAAAAACACCACCAAGGATCAGGCTTACAAGGGCTTCACTCACCGGGCCTGTCCTTTCTACCCCTGCCATCAAGGGGTCAGGCGCGAATTCAACTGTCTCTTTTGTTATTGTCCGCTCATCGCTTACGCCTGCCCCGGACCCTATCAGCTCTATACCGACAAGCACGGACTTGTACGCAAGGATTGCTCTGACTGCCGGCTCCCTCACGACGGTTACCATGCCTCCTGGGCCTTCATTCAGAAGTGGCTGGAAAAGCCCGAGATTTGGGACGGACGCGAACAGATCGAACGCTATCGAAAGACCGAAAGAGAGCGCTAGATCGCGTCACCCATAGCCCGCTCGACCAACGCTGGTCGGATCGGCGCCGTTTATCTTCAAACATCCGCGAGCACCCATGTCTGACTCAGCCTCTCTCCTTCGCGCACGCCTAGAGCGCGCTATTCTCATCCTCGATGGCGCGATGGGCACCATGATCCAGCGCCATGATCTGACTGAGGGCGACTATCGCGGCGAACGTTTTGCCGACTGGCCAAGCGATCTCAAGGGCAACAATGACCTGCTGGTGCTCACCCGCCCGGATCTGATCGGCGACATCCATCGCGCCTATCTGGAGGCTGGCGCCGACATCATCGAAACCAACAGTTTCAACGCCACCCGTGTTGCCATGGCCGACTACGGCATGGAAGAGCTGGCCTACGAGATCAACGTCGCTGCAGCGCAGGTGGCGCGTGAAGCGACGGATACCTTCTCCAGTGACGACAAGCCGCGCTTCGTCGCCGGGGTGCTTGGCCCGACCAACCGCACCGCCTCGATCTCGCCCGACGTCAACGATCCGGGCAAGCGCAATATCGACTTCGATACCCTGGTCACGGCCTATGCCGAGTCCACGCGCGGGCTGATCGAGGGCGGTGCCGATATCATCCTGATCGAGACCATCTTCGACACACTCAACGCCAAGGCGGCCATCTTCGCCGTCAAACAGGTGTTCGACGAAGACGGTATCGAACTGCCGATCATGATCTCGGGCACCATCACCGACCAGTCCGGGCGCACCCTCACCGGCCAGACCAACGAGGCGTTCTACAACTCGCTGCGTCACGCCGAGCCGCTGAGTATTGGACTCAACTGTGCGCTCGGCCCGGACGAGCTGCGCCCCTATGTCGAAGAGCTCTCGCGCATCGCCGAGTCCTATGTCTCAGCCCATCCCAACGCCGGGCTGCCCAACGAACTCGGCGGCTACGATCTGGACGCCGAGACCATGGCCGAACAGGTGGGCGAATGGGCGCGCAGCGGTTTTCTCAACATCATCGGCGGCTGTTGCGGGACCACGCCCGAGCATATCCGCGCCATGGCCACGGCGGTCGCCGGCCTTGCCCCGCGCCAGCTCCCCAGCATCCCCCCGGCCTGTCGGCTGTCCGGGCTGGAACCGCTCAACATCGCTGCCGAATCGCTGTTCGTCAATGTCGGCGAGCGCACCAACGTCACCGGCTCGGCACGCTTCAAACGCCTGATCAAGGACGACGACTACGAGACCGCCCTGAGCGTGGCGCTCGAACAGGTCGAGAACGGCGCCCAGGTGATCGACGTCAACATGGATGAGGGGCTGCTGGATGCGGTTGCGGCCATGCGCCGTTTCCTCAACCTGACCTCGGCCGAGCCAGATATCGCCCGGGTGCCGGTGATGATCGACTCATCCAAGTGGGAGGTGATCGAGACCGGACTCAAATGCGTGCAGGGCAAATCCATCGTCAACTCCATCTCACTCAAGGAAGGCGAGGCGACATTTCTGGAGCATGCGCGACTGTGCCGACGCTATGGCGCGGCGGTGATCGTGATGGCCTTCGACGAGACTGGCCAGGCCGACACCCAGGCGCGCAAGGTCGAGATCTGCACACGCGCCTATCGGATTCTGACCGAGCAGGTCGGTTTCCCGCCCGAGGACATCATCTTCGATCCGAACATCTTCGCGGTTGCCACCGGCATTGAGGAGCACAACAACTACGCCGTCGACTTTATCGAGGCGGTTCGCGAGATCAAACGCACCCTGCCCCATGCCAAGATCTCGGGCGGTGTCTCCAACGTCTCCTTCTCGTTTCGCGGCAACAATGCGGTGCGCGAGGCGATCCACGCCGTGTTCCTGTATCACGCCATCCAGGCCGGGATGGATATGGGTATCGTCAACGCCGGTCAGCTTGCGATCTACGACGACCTGCCCGAGGAACTACGCGAGGCGGTCGAGGACGTCATCCAGAACCGCCGCGATGATGCCACCGAGCGGCTGCTCGATCTTGCGCCCAAGTATCAGGGTGACGGATCGGACGCCAGCGCCGCGCGCCCGGAGGACCAGGAATGGCGAAGCTGGCCGGTTGAGGAACGGCTCAAACATGCGCTGGTCAAGGGCATCACCGACCATATCGACGCCGACACCGAGGAGGCCCGCGTGACCCTGGGTCGTCCACTGCTGGTCATCGAGGGTCCGCTGATGGCCGGCATGAACCATGTCGGCGACCTGTTTGGCGCGGGCAAGATGTTTCTGCCGCAGGTGGTCAAGTCGGCGCGGGTGATGAAGAAATCGGTCGCCTATCTGTTCCCGTTCCTGGAAGCAGAAAAAGCCGCCTCCGGCGATGAGAGCACGAACAACGGCCGTATCCTCATGGCCACGGTCAAGGGCGATGTGCATGACATCGGCAAGAATATCGTCGGCGTGGTCCTGCAGTGCAACAACTATGAGGTCATCGACCTTGGCGTAATGGTCTCGGCCGAGACCATCCTGCAGCGTGCACGCGAGGAGCAGGTCGATATCATCGGCTTGTCGGGGCTGATCACCCCCTCACTTGACGAAATGGTCCATGTCGCCAAAGAGCTGCTGCGCCAAGGCGTCGAGCTGCCGCTGCTGATCGGCGGCGCGACTACCTCCAAGCTGCACACCGCGATCAAGATCGCCCCACAGCGCCAAGCCCCGGTGATCTATGTCCCGGATGCCTCGCGCGCGGTCGGCGTGGCCTCCAAGCTGCTGAGCGAGGAACAGCGCGGAGCTTACACCGACGCGATCCGCACGGAATACGAACAGGTGCGCATCGCACGCGAGAACAGAGGCGAGACCCGCAAATCCATGCCGATCGCCGACGCGCGGGCCAATCGGGTGCCAATCGACTGGGACAGCTATCAGCCACCGAAACCGGCAATCCTCGCGCCCGACTTCACTTTCCCGACGGCCTTCGACATCGCGATCGAACGCGACGGCGACTCGGTCATCGCCGTCATCAACGACTTTCCGCTCACCGATCTGGTCGACTACATCGACTGGTCGCCCTTCTTCAACGCTTGGGAGCTGGCGGGCCGATACCCGGCCATCCTCGATGACGAGGTCGTCGGCAAGGAGGCCCGTGAACTCTATGCAGACGCCCAAGCATTCCTGAAAACGCTGGTGGCCGAGCGCTGGCTGACCGCGCGCTGTGTCTTCGGCTTCTTCCCGGCCAATGGGATCGGGGATGATGACATCGCGCTCTATGCCGATGAGGGTCGCAGCGATGCCATCGCCAGACTTCACAACCTGCGCCAGCAGATGCTGCGCAGCGCCGGGCGCAATCAGCCCAACCTCTGTCTGAGCGACTATCTCGCACCAGCCGCATCCGGGCGGCGAGATTATCTTGGTGCCTTCGCCGTCACTGCCGGAGTCGGGATCGATGAACACATCGCCCGTTTCGAGGCCGACCATGACGACTACAACGCCATCATGCTCAAGGCGCTGGCCGACCGCCTGGCCGAAGCCTTCGCCGAGCGTCTGCATCAGTTGACGCGCATCGGTTACTGGGGCTACGCGCCGGATGAGTCCTTGCCCAACGCGGCGTTGATCGCCGAGAAGTACGACGGCATCCGCCCTGCCCCCGGCTATGCCGCCTGTCCAGACCATACCGAGAAGGGTACGCTGTGGCGGCTGTTGGAGCCGGACCGACGCATCGGCCTGACGATCACCGAGAACTTCGCCATGCTGCCGACCTCGGCCGTCTCCGGCTGGTACTTCTCCCATCCCGACTCACGCTACTTCGGCACCGGCAAGGTGCAGAAGGATCAGGTCAAGGATTACGCCGCGCGCAAAGGCTGGACGCTTGAGGAGACCGAGCGCTGGCTGGCCCCCGTCCTCGGTTACGACGCGTAGGATGGGTAGAGCGCAGCGAAACCCATCAAACGCCATTTTGGTGACAGGCCCAGCCCGCAGCGGCAAGAGCGAGTGGGCCGAGCGGTTGGCGCGCGACTGCGCTCGCGCGGTCGTCTATGTCGCCACCGCGCTGGAAAACCCGGACGATGCCGATTGGAGCGCACGGATTGAGGCCCATCGCTGTCGCCGCCCACCCGAATGGTCGACGGTCTGCGCACCCACTGAGCTGGAGATCGCCATCGCGACCCATGGCGACGACACCGCCTGTCTGCTGGTCGACTCGCTCGGAACCTGGGTCGCGAATCTGATCGAGCTGGATGATTCTGCATGGCAAGCACGCGCCGAGCGCTTGCTCGATAGCGTCGCGCAGACTCCGGCTCAGATCATCCTCGTCGCCGAGGAAACCGCCTGGGGCGTGATACCGGCCTATCCGATTGGCCGGCTGTTCCGTGACCGCCTCGGCGCCTTGATTCGCCTACTGGGGCCACGGTGCTCGGCCGTCTATCTGGTGACCGGCGGCTATGCAATCGATCTTGCCCGACTGGGTGTCCCGGTCGAATGATCCTGACAAGCAGGATCGCATCGCGCGCTGTGGGTTGGGTGCTGCTGGCGCTCTGTCTGACGACGGCACTGGTGGTCCAAGCCGATCCGACCCGACTGCCGAGGGTCGCGAGCACAAATCTCTGTGCCGACCTGCCGCTGCTCCAGATCGCCGATCCTGGACAAATCGTCTCAGTGTCGTATCAGAGCCAGAACCCGCGCGTCTCGCCGGTTTCCGACGCTGCCCGCGCCTATCCGGTCAATCGCGGCAGTGTCGAGGAACTGCTCCATCTCAAACCCGACATTGCGCTGGTCTATAGCGGCTGGACCGGTCGACGCCATGCCCAATTGCTCGCCGAGCAAGGAATCGAAGTCGTGGCGCTGCCCTATGCCAAAAATTGGACGGATGCCATCGAGAACACGCGCGCCATCGGCGCACTGATTGGCCGCGCCGAGACCAGCGAGAGGCGCATTGCACAGGCCGAACGGCGCATGCGGGCGCTTACCGAGCGGGCGCGGTCCTACAGCCTGCTCTATCTGCGCCCGAATGGCGGCACGGCCGGATCGCAAACCTATGTCGATGACGTAATCACCCGGCTCGGACTACACAATTACGCCGCCGAGCACGGCTATGCGGGATGGCGGAGCTTTCCGTTGGAGCACTTGGTGGCCGAGCCGCCAGACGTGTTCTTGCTCGGTTATTTTGATCAGGCCCGCTCTCTCACCGGCTCGGCATATGGTCTGCACCCAGTGTTCAAGGCCCTGCTGGAGCGCACCCCGGCAATCAGTCTGCCGGGGTCGGTTTGGGGCTGCGGCGGGTTGGAGCTGGTCGAAGCGGCCGAGCAGATCAGCGAGCAGATCGACCGTCTGGCGCTCGATCAGGACCATCCGCCTTGAGGCCGGGCTAATTTCATGCGCAATCTCTCGCTCAATCTACTGCTGCTCGCGCTCCTGTTGGCGCTCAGCGTCCTTTCGCTGCGCTTTGGCGATGCACCGCTCTCGCTCGGCGAGGTCATCGCCGGGCTGTTTGCGACCGGCTCCGAGGAACAGCGCCTGATCGTGCAGGAGATTCGACTGCCGCGCGTGGCGCTCGCCTGGCTGGTCGGGCTGTCGCTCGGGGCCTCTGGGGCGGCGCTCCAAGGGCTGCTACGCAATCCGCTGGCCGAGCCGGGGCTGCTCGGCATCTCGGCGAGCGCCGGACTCGGGGCCGTCGTGGCGCTCTATTTCGGCCTCACCGCGCTGAGTCTCTGGATACTACCGGCCTCGGCCATGCTCTTCGCCCTGCTGGCGACCTCCACGCTCTATGCCCTAACGCGCGCTGGATCGACCAATCTGACGCTCATCCTGGCGGGCGTGGCCCTGTCGTCGCTGGCTGGGGCACTGACCTCGCTCGCGCTGAATCTGTCGCCAAACCCCGCCGATCTGCAGGACATCATCCTCTGGCTGCTCGGCTCCATCAGCGATCGCAGCTTCGATGATGTGCGTCTGTGTCTGCCCTTCGTGCTGATCGGACTCGGGCTGCTGCTGGTGAGCGCACCGGCGCTCGATGTGCTCGCGCTCGGCGAAGGCGAGGCGAGCAGTCTCGGGGTCGATGTGGCGCGGCTGCGCGGGCTGATCATCGTCGGCTCGGCGCTGAGTGTCGGCGCGACGGTGGCGGTGACTGGCACCATCGGTTTCGTCGGTCTGGTGGTGCCGCATCTGCTGCGGCGCTTCGTCAATTACCGTCCGGGTCGGCTGCTGCTCGCCAGTGCGTTGGGCGGCGCGGTGCTGGTGCTCGCGGCCGATATCGCACTGCGTCTGCTCGACACGCCAAAGGAACTGATGCTCGGGGTGGTGACCGCGCTGATCGGTGCGCCCTTCTTCCTCGCCCTGGTGTTGCGCTCGCGGAGAGACATGCTGTGAGCCTGCTTGAGATCGACGGACTTGGGGTCCGTATCGGCGATAAGGCGCTGGTACGCGATCTGTCTTTTCAGCTCGGCGCGGGCGAGCTGCTCGGGCTGATCGGTCCGAACGGCGCGGGCAAGAGCACCGTGGTCAAGGCGATTGCCCAGCTCCTGCGCTATCAAGGTCAGATGCGGTTACAAGGGATGGCAATCGATACGCTACCGGGTCGCGAACGCGCCCAGCGGTTGGCTTATCTCAGTCAGGATGATCCGATACAGTGGCCAATCTCGGTCCGAGATCTGGTCGGTCTCGGTCGCCATCCCTATCGCGGAAGCTGGTGGCGCGGTGGTGGGAGACCAAGCACAGCGGATCGTGACGCGGTCGAGTCCGCACTACGGGCCACCGATGCCTGGTCGCTGCGCGAGCGCAGGTTCACTGAGCTGTCGGGAGGCGAGCGCGCACGGGCACGGCTGGCGCGAGCGCTTGCGGTCGAGGCGCCGCTGATCCTGGCCGATGAGCCGTTCGCAGCATTGGACCCCCGGCACCAGCTCCAGGTGATGGCGTTATTGCGCGAGCAGTGTCGCCGTGGCGTCAGCGTCGTGCTGGTGCTCCATGACCTGACCCTGGCGAGCCGTTTCTGCGACCGTCTGCTGCTGTTGCATCAAGGTGCACGGTTTGCCATCGGCTCGGCGAGCGAAGTGCTGAGCAGCGATAATCTGCGCGAGGTCTATGGCATCCGCGCGGTGATGGGCGAGTATCAGGAGCAAGGCTATATCTTGCCGTGGTCGTGTGAGCCGTCGGCCTCGGTCACCCCAGAGGCCGGCCAGCGTGCGACAGCCACTGTCACGCCGCCATAGCGCTGTTTTTCGACCAGTAACTCGGTCGCGCCAGCGGCGAGCAGCGCGGCTGCTTCGGCAACGCTCGCCGTGCCCATTTCGGCGGCGACACCTACGGATGGGTTGGGGACCGAAACCGCCGCCAGCGCCTCGGCAGAATAGAATGCAAGCGGCCAGTCTCTAGCCTTGGCGAACGCAATCAAACCGGGCTCGTTGGCCTTACGCGCATGACTGGCGAGACAACGCACTTGGATTGGGCCGAGTGGCCGCACGCTCGTATCAACGGCCTCTTCCAGCGTCGCCAGCGAAACCCCGCGCCGACAGCCGATCCCGATGGCGACGTGCATTGAATTATTCACTTAGACGATAACGCCCATGTTCGAAAGCAGACTCGACCCCATCCAATCACCACGCCAGTGCCCAGCGCTTTTCCTGACCGCCTGCTCCTCCGGACAGGGCAAGACCACCCTGGTCGCCGCGCTGGCGCGTTATCACCGGCGACTCGGCAGGCGGGTGCGGGTGTTCAAGACCGGGCCGGATTTTCTCGACCCGATGATCCTCAGCCGCGCCAGCGGGGCCGAGGTCGCGCCGCTCGATCTGTGGATGGTCGGCGAGGCAGATTGTCGGCGCAAGCTTTACGCCGCAGCCGCCGAGGCCGATCTGATTCTGATCGAGGGCGCGATGGGGCTGTTCGATGGCACGCCCTCTGGTGCCGATCTGGCCGAGACGTTCGCCATCCCGGTGGCTGCACTGATTGATGCACGCGGCATGGGCCAGACCTTCGGCGCACTCGCGCTGGGGCTGGCGACCTACCGCCCGGCACTGCGTTTCGCTGGCGTGATCGCCAATCAGGTGGCCAGCGCACGGCATGCTGAGATGATCCAGTCCGGCATTGCCGACTCGGTGCCTTATTTGGGTGCCATCCCGCGTCTTGCCGGGGCGGCCCTGCCGAGCCGTCATCTGGGATTGGTTCAGGCTGAAGAGATCGCCGATCTGGAACAGCGACTCGATGCTGCGGCGGATCTGATTGGCGATACCGCGCTGGCGGACCTGCCCGCGCCCGTCGCCTTCTCTCCCGCGCTCGAACAGACACTCCTGCCACCGTTGCTTGCCGGACAGCACATCGCAGTCGCCCGCGATGCCGCTTTCTCGTTTATCTATGCCGATAATCTGCGTCTGCTTCAAGCAATGGGCGCCGAGTTGAGCTTCTTCTCCCCGCTCGTCGATACCGATATCAGCGCCGATGCCGTTTATCTGCCCGGCGGTTATCCGGAACTCCATCTCCAGACACTGGCCGCCAACACTGGGATACAGCGGGCGCTGAGAGCGCATGTCGCCGCGCATCGCCCGCTCTATGCCGAGTGCGGCGGGATGCTCTATCTGCTCGAGTGCCTCACGGACAAGTCCGGGGTCGAGGCTAAAATGGCCGCTCTACTGCCGGGACAGGGCCGGATGCAACAGCGCCTGGCCGGGCTGGGCATGCAGTCGCTTGCCACACCGAAAGGACGATTGCGCGGACACAGCTTCCATCACTCGACCATGGAGACCCCACTCTCGCCCCATGCCTATGCTCACCGTCAGCGCGATGGCCAATCCGGTGAGGTATTTTATCGCCACGGGTCGCTGCGGGCGAGCTATCTCCATCTGTATTTTCCTTCTGCGCCGGAGGCCGCCGCGGCCTTATTTCTGATCGATCACGGCCTTTGAGCTGGTCGAGACAGCCGCGCCCGCAACCCAGTTCAGTACGCGATACGGTAAGATACGAGACGTTATGGAAAATCTCGCACAAATCCTCTTATTACTTGGCGTTGGCGTCGCTGTCGTCGTCGTTTTTCAGCGTCTGCATATCCCAACCAGTCTCGGTTATTTGTTAGTCGGCATTATTCTCGGACCTTATACGATCGGGCCGTCTGTCTATGCGCCGGAATTTCGCACACTGGGCGAATTCGGCGTGGTTTTCTTGCTGTTTACCATCGGGCTCAATTTCTCTCTACCCCAGTTGCAAGCGTTACGCCATCAAGTGCTGGGGTTTGGTACCGGACAAGTCTTTTTTACGACCGCAGCCGTCGGCCTGGTACTCTGGCTTGCCGGACTCGCACCGGCTGCGGCGTTCGTATTCGGGGCTGTGTTTGCCCAGTCATCGACGAGCATCATCGGCAGTCAATTAAATGAGCAGGGCGAGGCGAACACTCATCACGGCCGCTTTGGTCTGGCGATGTCGGTGTTTCAGGACGTCACGGCTGTTCCCTTTTTGGTGATCATCCCGGTGCTCGGCATGGCCGTCGGTGCCAGTGTGCTGGCCACCGCGCTCGGCTGGGCGCTCGTTAAAGCGGCGCTGGCGATTGCTGTCGTCTTTTTCGCCGGGCGCTGGTTGCTGCGTCCGCTGTTTCAGATCGTGACCAAACGACGCTCTGCGGAGGTGTTTACGCTCACGGTGCTGTTGATCGCCCTGCTGTCTGCCTGGGTGACCAACCAGCTCGGACTCTCCTTGGCATTCGGCGCTTTTCTCGCCGGAATGATGTTGGGCGAAACAGAATTTCGCCACCAGGTCGAGTCGAGTATCCAGCCGTTTCGCGATGTCCTGCTAGGCTTGTTCTTCGTCGGTATCGGTATGCGGTTCGATCCCATGACGCTGCCACCGATATGGCATTGGACCGTCCTCGGCGCATTGTTGATACTCGCGAGTAAGATACTGATTGTAAACATTTTATTACGCCGGAGTCAGATCGATGCGCGCGTTGCTTTGCGCACGGGCCTGCTTCTGGCGGTGGGCGGGGAATTTGGTCTTGCGCTCGCAGCCATTGCGATCGACTCCAATGTCATCGACATGCAGCTCGGTCAGATTGCGATGACGTCGGTGCTGTTCTCGATGATCGCCGGGGCCGTGCTCATTCGTTTCAATGGCGTCATTTCGGCACACCTTTCGCGTGCCGCACGCAGTGACAGTGACACGACTGTTGCGCCTGCACCCTTAGACGATCAGCAACGCCAAGTTCTGATTGCCGGTTATGGACGTGTCGGGCATACCGTTGCGGTCTTGCTAAAGTCGAGTGGAGTTCCCTTTACCGCCTTTGACATCAATCCCGAGCGCGTGGCGCAGGGTCTGGCGGATGGTTATCCAGTCGTCTATGGCGACATCACCGATCCAGGGATGCTGGAGGCGATCGGTGTCGCGCGAGCGTCACTGGTCGTGGTGACGATCGATCAGACGGATACGGCCTTGCGCATGATCGCTGCACTCAACAGAATCTGTCCGCAGGTTGCAGTCATCGCGCGGGCCAAGGACCTTGCCGCCAGTTCCAGCCTGATTCAGGCGGGGGCGGTTCACGCCTACCCTGAAACCATTGAGGCGAGCCTGCGGCTTGGCGCAGCCGCGCTCAAAATACTTCAGGTGCCTGATGCGGATGTCGATCTCGTCATTCAGGAGTTCCGCGATTGGGATTACCAGCCTGTCGCCGAGGCCGAGCAGAATAAATAGTGCGAGGCGCACTGCGCGGCATACCCGCTTCGATGGGCGTGGATCATCAAGATCGAGAGCGAATATGCAACATTTCAAAAAAATTCTGTGCGTTATTTCGGCGGAACATCCAAATCGAAACACGCTGGAGCGTGCGGTTTCATTAGCGGAAAATAATCAGTCGCAACTGAGCATCATTGACGTGATGCCGCGCATTGCCGCTGGAATCCGGCTACCAAACCGGCCAGGCGTCTCGCGTAATTTGCAAACCGAGCTGATGGAAGGGCGTTTACGCACGCTGCAATCCCTGACGAAGTCCTACCAGGGAGAGCTCGACATCCAGCACCAGGTACTGATAGGTGTCAGCTTTTTAGAAATCATTCGTAAGATTTTGCGTGAACAGTATGATTTACTGATTAAATCCGTTGAAAACCCGAGCTTCATCGAGCAGATTTTCGGCAGCGATGACATGCAGTTGTTACGCGCCTGTCCTTGCCCGGTATTGATGGCCAATGCCAATGAGAAATCAAACTACAAAAGCATCCTGGCAGCCGTTGATTTCGATATTGATTTTCCCGCGGACCAGGAAAATACCGACGAGCAGAATCTCAATCGGAAAATCCTCGAGCTGTCCTGTTCGCTTGCGCTATCGGATTTCTCGGAACTCAATATATTGCATGTCTGGGATGCTCCAGGCGAAATAACGATTCGCGCATGGAGCAAGAATCCCAATGCGGCCGTCATGCATTACACCTCAGGGCTACAATTGCGCCACAAAAGCGCCATGAATACGTTCCATAAAGCCCTGCATCGCCATCTTGGCGCGGAGGCATACGACTACCTTGCACCGCAATTTCATTTGCGCCGAGGAATCCCATCCACGGCAATACCTGAAACCGCAAAGTGGTTACAGGCGGATTTGGTCGTAATGGGGACTGTTGCTCGAACCGGGATTGCTGGATTGCTGATCGGCAATACCGCCGAGACCATTCTTCAGCAGTTGACCTGTTCCGTGCTGGCCGTCAAACCTGCTGGGTTCGTTTCGCCGATCAAGCTCACGGAATAGGAATCAGTTCACGCGGAAGGAAACGGCGGAGTCCCGGCCGGATCGGCTCCCAGCACGATAACTTCTGGATGGCGCTCCTTGATCCGGTCCTGGATCGCGCCGACGTTGGCATGTGCGACCTCAATGGCGAGTAACAGCGCGCCACGGTCCAATGCATTGGCTTGTGGCGCAATCTCTTTATCGAGAAGCCGCGCATGCAGAGCAGCGAAGATGCCACCGATGCCCGCCCCGAGCAGGATTACCGGCAAGGCAAGCATCGCCGCACCGGCCAACAGCGCAGCGACAACCACCGGGGTAGCAAACAGCGCGCCCATGGCAGCACCTTCGCCCAGCGCCCGCGCTAGACTGCGATGGCGCACGCAGGCCACCGCAAACTCCCCCTTGTGCAGCTTGTGCGCGGCATGAACGCGCATCTGATCGAGCGCGATACCATCGAGCAGCAACTCATCGATAATCTGCGAGATGATCGCGCCCTGACGCGCTTTTAGATAGATGGTCGTCATAAGCTGAACTCACTCAGTCGGTCAAATCGCGCATGCGCGTCCTTGCGCACACGTTATGCTGGCTGATAGGAACGGGCCGTCTTATTGGGTGCCGACCACTGCGAGACTAGTTATCAATAGGCGCATCAAGGCATCTCTGGGGTGCGTCGATCGAAGTGATGTTCGGGAACATGTTGAACATTGCGATGCGCATGCCGTAGCCATTTACCGTCACGGGAACCCCGGGGCATGTACGAGCGATCCGGTTGGCGATCGCCTGAACGTCGGCTGAGTCGAACTTGAAGTACGGTGGCATGAATGCAGCGTCCGCGTTGCGAAAGATCAGCGTATCTGACGTGCCTGCGTAAACCGTATCGATACGGTACTGGATACCACGGCCATCGCCGGTGACACCGGTGATATTTACATCCCAAGAATCCGGACCCCAGAAGAGCCACAGTATGAAGATCGCGAGAATGGCGGCAAGGACGAGGCCAATCGTAAATTTCTGTTTCGTGGGTTTTGAGATAGGCATGGGCGTCTGCTCCCTGTTCGGTTCTAAAAGTGTATGTCATCTGCTGTGTGCGGATCTGCACTCTCACAGGCCCGACCTATACAAGCAATCAGCGCACCAATCTAAAAAAATCACTCAAAATATTGATATTAATAAAAATTTACTAATTCATGCAGCGGACACTTAAACGCTCTGGTGCAATAGCACCGTCTCAAAGAGCGTTTTCTGGGTTAAATCCACCAGCCTCCAACATCCATAGCACACGCTGCTAGTGTTGACCTAACACCTTCACCCGAGAGCCGAGAAAGTCCTGAATGTAGAGCATCTGAATCAGCACGATCGCCACCACCACTAAGGGGGTCGCGAGAACGACGCCAGCGAAGCCAAACAAGACACCCATCAACAGTTGCGCCAAAATCAGCACTGCGGGCAGGAGGGTCACGGTCCGCTTCTGGATAAGCGGCGTGATGAGATTGCCTTCGAGCACCTGCGCGAAAATATAGACGAATCCGACGTAAAGCGCCTGGCGCGGTCCCTCGGTGAGCGCAATCAGCAGCGCCGGGATCGCGGCGAGAATCGGCCCGAGCATCGGGATGAACGACAACAGTCCGGTGATCAGTCCAAGCACCAGCGCCATCGGCATGCCGACGATCCACAGACCGATTCCGGTCAAGACACCCACGGCGCTCATGGAGGCGAGTTGCCCGACCAGCCACCAGCGCAGCGCATTCCCGATCGTGCGTAGAACCTGTTTGCCCCGTAGCCGTTTGGCGGGCGGGATGAGCAGTACCAGTCCGTGCAGGTAGGCGACCGGGCTGATTGCCAGGTACAGTCCTACGATGAAAATGATCGGTAACTTGATGAAGGCGCCGACAGTAGAAAAGAGCGCACCGCCGACTTGGCCGAGAATATCGCCGGTTCCAGACAACAGCTCAGAGGTCTCGGGCGGCTTGATGAGTGCCGAGCGCCCCCAAGAGTAGCTCGACAGCCAATCCTCAGCCCATTCGATGCCTTCCGACAATCGCACTGAAAGCTCCGCGAACTGTTGTGTGATCTGCGATCCTCCCAGCAGAAAGACGCCGGAGAATCCGGCGATGATCAGCACCAGCCCCAGAATCAGAGAGGCCAGGTGGCCGATCGGGATCACGCGATTGATCAGCCTGGCCAATCCGTCTAGAAAAAGCGCCATGAGCGCTGCGGCAAACAAGATCAAGAGCGCATCGGAGATACGCCAGACCAACAGTGCAATCAAGACCAACACGGTAAAGACAACAACGACGCGCACGAGACCTTGCTCGCGGTGCGTCGAGTGATCGTCGCTCGGTTCAGACATGCGCGGTCGCTTGCATCAAGTGAGAAACACCAAGGATGTCTCTGAAAAAAAAGGAAAAAGAGCGTAGCGCCCCATGCAGGATGCTACGCTCTCAGCCGTTTTACGGATATTGCGGCTCGTTCTGAGTCGTTACTTATTGCATGTTGCGCTTTGAGGCGCTGTCGCCCGAGGCGGATGCGCCAAACTCGGCGTGCTCAATGCGCACATCGTCAGAGAGTTCGGTGTAGCGCTTTTTATCGTATTCAGGCATGGCCTTGAGCTGATCCTGGGTGCTCGCGCGCGCGGGGGCCAGTAGCTTGTCCTCACCGTGCATCTGAAGTTCCTTCAGCGGCACGACGACTTCTTTCTCGCCCATGCCGAGGAAACCGCCAACATCGATGACCGCGCTGAGCGAGTTGTCCTGATTGTCGCGCACGATCTCTTCGATCTCGCCAATCTCATCGCCCGAGGCGTTGACGACCTTGCGATCATCGAGATCATCGACCGAGATGTTGGTCTGCTCATTCCACTCGCCAAACTCAGCGTGCTCAAGGCGCACATCGTCAGAGAGTTCGGTGTAGCGCTTTTTATCGTATTCAGGCATGGCCTTGAGCTGATCCTGGGTGCTCGCGCTCTGGGG
>JARIBS010000099.1 GCA_029257385.1 Thiorhodococcus sp. | reverse complement strand
ACAGCCTGCCGATGCAGGCGCTGGTGATCGCGCACGCCTGTTACGGACACAACAGCTTCTTCAAAGGCAACTATCTCTTTCGCACCTGGACGAACGCCGACGCCATCATCGATTACCTGGTCTTCGCACGGAAGTACATCGCCCAGTGCGAGGAGCGCTACGGACGCGAGGACGTCGAACTGCTGCTCGACTCCTGTCACGCGCTGATGAATCACGGGGTCGATCGCTACAAACGCCCGTCGCCGCTGTCCATGGGCGAGGAGCAGCGCCGCCAGCGCGAGCGCGAGCACTATCTGCAATCGCAGATCAACGATCTCTGGCGCACGCTGCCCCAGGTCGAGGACGCGCGCGAAGACGCTCAGGAATCACGTTGGCCCGAGGAGCCGCAGGAGAATCTGCTCTACTTCATCGAGAAGAACGCGCCGCTGCTTGAGCCTTGGCAGCGCGAAGTGGTGCGCATCGTGCGCAAGATCGGCCAATATTTCTATCCGCAGCGCCAGACGCAAGTTATGAACGAAGGCTGGGCGACCTTCTGGCACTACACGCTCATGAATCATCTCTACGATGAGGGACTGGTCACGGACGGGTTCATGATCGAGTTCCTCCAGTCACACACCGGAGTGGTTTTCCAGCCGCCGTTTGATGCCCCCTACTACTCCGGTATCAATCCCTACGCGCTCGGGTTCGCGATGATGCGCGACATTCGGCGCATGTGCGAAGCACCCACGCAAGAGGACCGTGACTGGTTCCCCGATTTCGCCGGCGGCGACTGGCGCAAGGTGCTCGATTTTGCCATGCGTAACTTCAAAGACGAGAGCTTCATCGCCCAGTTTCTCTCGCCCACGCTGATGCGTGAATTTCACCTGTTCGCCGTCACCGATGACGATCGCGAGGAGCATCTGGAGGTCACCGCCATCCATCAGGAGCAAGGCTACCACGCGCTGCGCCAAGCGCTCGCCGAGCAGTACAACCTCGGAACCCGTGAGCCAAACATCCAGGTTTTCAATGTCAATCGTCGTGGCGATCGCTCTATGACGCTGCGCCATTTCGTCCACAATCGTCGCCCACTGGCCGACTCCCATAACGAAATGCTGCGCCACATTCGGCGGCTTTGGGGGTTCGATGTGCGACTCGAAACGGTGGATGGAGAGGGGCGCGTCGAACTGATCGGAGAAGCTTGAGTGCCCACGATATCCCGGATGGCGATATCGCTCTTGATAACTCTAAGACTTCACGCATACGCTCGCGGGCTATGTTCATCATGGCGAATGCCGTATGTGCATTCAGCCATTTCGATCAATCTCAGTGTTCTTTTCTTCGTGAGTGGCCGATGAACCAAAGTTTCCATGTCTCTCTCATCACCTTGATGCTGGCGGTGTTGCCAGTGACCGGCTATCCCAATGCGCTGCTGATCAATACGCTGGAATCGCTGCGTGAGGCTAAAACGCTTCAAGTCAATGGCGTGCACCTGCTATCCGGGCGCCTCCTCGCTGATTTTTATGTCCAGCGGGGCAATGCGCTGGTGTGGACCGAACCGAACCGCCTTGACGCCCTGCTGAAACTGATCAAGGAGAGTCCTGCTGAAGGATTCTCGCCCGGCGACTTCCACGCCGATGTCGTGCGTGACGCCATGCGCCAGAGTGCGCTCGGTGAGGCCGAGCGGCTGGGCCGGGATATACAGCTCTCCGATGCGCTGTTGCGCTATGTGCACCACACTAGATTCGGCAAGCTCGATCCGGTTGCGGTCGATCGAAAATGGAACGATCGCGCGCCGATTCCGGCGCGGGCGCTGCTTGCCGACATGCATGGCGCACTAGACGCACACGATCTTGGGGACTTCCTCTCAGCGCGCATCGACAGCCCTTTCTGGTATCAAGACCTCAAGAGCGCCTTGGGCAAACTCACGGCCATGGACCATCTCAAAGGCTTGGAGCCGCTGCCTTCCGGTTCCATCTTGCGTGAGGGCAGTCGTGGCGCGCGGGTTTCCTTGCTGCGCGAACGATTGCAGTTGATCGGCCATGGTGATGGCGCGATTGCCGTGGATTTGGAAGTCTTCGACGACACGCTCGTGAATGCCGTCAAGGGCTTTCAGCGCCAGGCGGGTCTGTCCCAGGATGGGATCGTCGGACCCCGAACTCTGTCGACCATCAACGCTCCACTCGATGAACGCAAGATCGAGCAGGTCCGTATCAATCTCGAACGGATGCGCTGGTTATTCAACGACCTGCCTCCCGATTATGTGTTCGTCGACATCGCCGGCTACACCGTCCATCTGATGCGCAATGGTGAAGTCTTCTGGAGCACGCCCGGGATCGTCGGCACCGAGGAAGATCAGACACCGATGTTCCGCGACACCATGGATCACCTGGTTTTCAATCCAACCTGGAATATTCCGGTGTCGATCCAGAAAAAGATGGGGCAGGTCTCAGGGCGTTATACACTGGTAGAGCGCAGCACCGGGCGCAAGGTCGGCGGCGGCAATGCCGCCGACTACAAACGCTATCGCGTCGTCCAGAAGCCAGGGCCGACCAATGCGCTAGGGCGTGTGAAGTTCATGTTTCCCAACCGCCACGCAATCTATCTTCACGACACGCCCAGCAGGTGGTTGTTTGCGCGCTCCAGTCGCAAGCTCAGTCACGGCTGTGTGCGCGTTCAGGATCCACTCAAGCTCGCTGAACTCCTGCTCGGTGACTCAGGCTGGAGTCGCTCCAAGGTCGATCAAGTCATCGCAAACAGCCGCACGCGCTATGTCAATCTCGAACAGCCGCTGCCAGTCCTGCTCTACTACTTGACCGCGCGCGCCAACGACACGGGCGCGGTCTACTTTCGTCGTGACATCTATGATCGTGATGAGGCGCTTCGCAAGGCTTTTTCAGGCACTGTGCGGGCTACCCGGATTGCCTTTCCCAAACCATCGCCAATCCCGACGCCAGAACCCGTTCACCCCATCGATGGGGAGCCATTAAAACAGCATCGCGAGGACGCGATCCCTGCTCCAGACAGCCAGCCGCCGCAATCTCGTGTACCCGTCATCCAGGCAGAAGCGCCCGGAATATGATGGCCTGCAATCGCGGCTTGCTTCGGCGGTGAGTGCGCGATGTGCGAGCACCGCCAAAGTCACCATTATTTTCACAATATTGACAATACCTTTCTCGTCAGTCACTTGGGCGCCAGTATGGCACTCAACACTGATCTATCTCCGCAAAAGCCGGTTACAATCGCGCGGCTGGTTTTTATCTGGCAATGATTGTTCTTTAAACACCAAACAACATGCGGAGAAAGCGTTTTGATCAACAGACGTCTATTGATCTCACCTTTAGTGCTCACGGCTTCACTTTTAGCAACGACACAGGCACACGCCATAGCCACCGATGCAATCGCCTCCTACTACGGTGATCGCTTCCATGGCCGCCTGACCGCCAGCGGCGAACGATTCAACATGAACAACCTGACGGCGGCGCATCGCACGCTGCGGTTTGGAACCCAAGTAACGGTGACCAACAAGGCCAACGGGCGCTCCATTGCAGTCACCATCAATGATCGTGGACCCTATATCAAGGGCCGGTCGATCGACTTGTCCAAGGGTGCGGCCAAAGAGTTGGGAATGATCGGATCGGGCGTCGCGCGTGTGCAAATTGCGGTCGTCAATGGCAAAAGATCCTTGCCGTCAAATCCTGAAAAGCTCTCGGTCGCCCAAGCCGAGCAGATGATGATAGATCTCTTCTGACCGACATTTTCGTCGACCACGTTGAAATACGGCAGAATCGCTTGCAGGCCCGAAATGCACAATGTCGGGGCGTGCCTGGAAGCGGTTTTTTATCACTCTACAACGTGTTTTCATAAGCTCCGCCCTTCAGGGCGGAGTCGTTCGAACGCAATGGCCGTGGCATCCGAGTCGTCTCTCTCAGTCCGTCTGGATTCGGCTTTCGAACCTGGGCGGCTGCTCGATGGTGCGCTTGACAGCGCAGAGATCCATGGCCTTGAGGATGCCCGCGTGGTATTTCTCGGGAAAGCCCTCGGGTAGGACCAAGCGCAGCGTCATTTGGGCATCGCTCGGATCAGTTTTGCTCATCTCCCAGTCCATGAACAGCTCGAGTCCTTCGGTCGAGAGCTGTCTGCTCTGACAGAATTTCAGGGCGAAGATGCCCGCGCAGGTTGCAATAGAGGAGAGGAACAGATCGTAGGGCTGGGGCGCGCTCTGCTCGCCTCCCGCCTTGATGGACTGATCCGTCGCAATCGTGAAATCGCGAATGCGCGCGTCGACACGCTGTCCGCCGGGAAAACTAACTTCGATCGTTTCTTTCATCTGTCTCTCCACGAGAAACTTCGCCGTTGCAGACGAGTAAGGATAGCGGCTGCGACAAGTGCGGCCACCGGAAAAAGTGCAGGCTTGCCACCTGTTTGGCGGTGAGACTCAGCCCTTCAGGGCGGGGGCGGTGAGGCCGGCGCCAGAAAGCGCGCCACGCGTGCCAGATCGTCGGCCGTATCAACACCTGGGCCGGGTTCTTGCGTAGCCAGGCCGACATGGATTCGCTCGCCATGCCAGAGTACGCGCAACTGCTCGAGCGACTCGGCCACCTCCAGCGGCGAGAGCGTAAAACCAACGTAGCGCCGCAAGAACGAGACACGATAGGCATAGAGTCCGATGTGTCGCAGGAATTCGACTGATCCGGGCAACTCGGCGCGCTTACCCAAGAACCCATCGCGGTGCCATGGGATGGGTGCCCGTGAGAAATAGAGCGCGAAACCAGCCGCAGACAGGACGACTTTCACGACATGCGGATCAAACAGCGTCGCACTGTCGCTGATCGGATAAGCCAGCGTCGCCATGCCGACATCGGCCAGCGCGTTCAGATCGGTGGCAACTTGCTCGATAAGCGCCGACGGCATGCAAGGCTCATCACCCTGGAGATTGACGACGACGGTGTCATCGTCCCAGCCACAACGCTCGATCACCTCGGCAATCCGATCGGTTCCGTTGGAGTGGTGTGCATCCGTCATCAACACCGCCGCCCCCAACCCCGCGCAGGCGTCAACGATACGCTGATCGTCAGTGGCGACGACCACCTCATTGGCCGTACTGGCCAGGGCGCGCTCCACGACGTGTGCGATCATCGGCCTACCGGCGATCTCCAGAAGTGGTTTACCCGGCAGACGGGTCGATCCGTAGCGGGCTGGAATGACGACCTTGAAACTCTTGTTCATGTATCGACCCTATGCGCTCACGGAAACCAGTTTGGAGAAAAAGGCCGTCTCGAAGGCGTCATTCAGCACTGCCTCGACCGGCAGATACCAGTGCTTCCGAGCTGCAAGGGCCGCGCACTTGACGGCATCCTTCTCAGTCATGATCACCACGCGATCGCCCCAGCCCGCAATATCGCTATGAGTATAGCGATGGTGGTCCGGGTAGGGACAACGTTCGATCTCCAGCCCCATCGCTTCGAGCAGCAGAAAAAACCGCTCGGGATCGCCGATACCCGCCACCGCCAGGACAAATATCCCGCGAAAATCGTCTGAAGCGCTTGTACGTCCCGGCTCAAGGAGGTTGACGAAGGCACCGGGCGCCAGCCGCATGCGATGTCCTCCTCCATCGCCGTCCTTGTAGACCACCAGATCGACGCTCGCTAGCCGAGAAACCGGCTCACGCAGAGGGCCGGCTGGCAGACAGCGACCATTGCCGAATCCGCGCATGCCGTCAATGAGCAGGATCTCCAGATCGCGGGCCAGACGATAGTGCTGCAACCCATCGTCGCTCACCAGGATGTCGCAGCCCCCGAGCGCAATGGCCAAGCGGCCCGCCGCCACCCGATCCGGACCCGCGACCAGGGTCCGGCCACTGCGTTGGGCAAGCAGCACCGGCTCATCCCCGACGAGGGCTGGATCGCTGTCCGGCCCGACCGGCTGGGGCCAGGTCGTGGCCTTGCCGCCATAGCCACGGGTGATGATGCCAGGATTAAAGCCCTGCGCCTCCAACAGCGCCACCAGACGCAGGACCAGAGGCGTCTTGCCCGTTCCGCCCACCGTGAGATTGCCGACCACGACGACCGGCACCGCAAGGCGCTCGCTGCGCAGCCAGCCCGCCCGGTAGGCATGCCGACGCAGACGCATGATCACGCAATAGAGCCAGGACAGCGGCAGCAGCAACCAGAACAGCGCACTGGAGCCGTACCAGACCCGACGGCTGAGATCGGCCGCGCGCGTCACACTAAGACCGTGCGTTCCGTAGCCAGATCCTGGAACTGGAGACGATGCAGACGGGCATAGTAGCCGCCCAGCTCCAGGAGTTGCGCATGATGGCCCTGCTCGACGATGTGTCCCTCCTGCAGTACCAGGATGCGATCGGCGTTTTCGATGGTCGAGAGACGATGCGCGATCACCAAAGTCGTGCGGTGCTGCATCAGCTCCTGCAAGGCCGCCTGAATATGGCGCTCGGCCTCGGTGTCCAGGGCCGATGTCGCCTCGTCCAGAATCAGGATCGGGGCATCCTTGAGCATCGCTCTGGCAATCGCCAGACGCTGGCGCTGTCCGCCCGAGAGCAGCACCCCACGCCCGCCGATGGGCGTCTCAAAGCCGCTCGGCAGCGCCTCGATAAACTCTAGCGCATGGGCACTCGCGGCGACGCGCTCCAGATCCGCTCGGGCCGGAGGCTCGGCGCAGCCGTAAGCGATGTTGCTGGCGATGGTGTCGTCAAAGAGCACCACATCCTGACTCACCAGCGAGATCTGTGCGCGCAAACTGGCCAGCGTCAGATCCCCGATCGCAATGCCGTCGATCAGTATCTCGCCCGCGCTCGGGTCGTAGAAGCGCGGCAGCAGACTCGCGATGGTGCTCTTGCCGCTACCCGAGCGCCCGACCAGCGCGACCTTCTCGCCTGGCTCGATCACCAGGCTCAGGTCTTGCACGGCGGGCGCCTTGTCCTCGGAATAGATGTGCGTGACGTTGCGGTACTCGACCCGACCCTCGGCGCGTTGGAGCGTGCGTGTGCCGAGATCGCGCTCTTCCTCGGCGTCGATCAACTCGAAGAGGCTTTCGGCGGCGATGATGCCGCGTTGCAACTGGGCGTTCACCGAGGTCAGACGTTTGACCGGCGGCAGCAGCAGGCCCATGGCGACGATGAATGACATGAAGGTGCCGACCGAGATGTTCTCCTTGAGTCCCTGCATGGTCGAGAGATAGACCACCAGCGCGATGGCAGCGGCCGAGATCAACTGCACCAACGGCACGCTCGCCGCCTCGGTTGCGATCATTTTCATCTGTAGCGACCGGGTTTTCTCGTTAATCGTGCTGAATCTGCGCGCCGCGCGCGCCTGTCCGCCGAAGGCCTTGACCACTTGATGGCCGTCGATCGCCTCCTGCGCGACATGGGTCAGATCCCCGACACGGTCCTGGATGCGCCGGCTATGACGGCGGAAACGCTTGGTGGCGTACTTCACCGCGCCGGCCATCACCGGCCCGATGACCAGAAAAATCACCGACAGCCCCGCATTGAGATAGAGCATGTAGGCCATGAGGCCGATCACGGTGAACCCGTCGCGCACGATGGTCGTGACCGCCGAGGTCGCGGCACTGGCGACGTTCTCGACGTTGTAGGTGAGCTTGGCGAGGATGTGCCCCGAACCCTGGTTGTCGAAGAAGCGACTCGGCGCGCGCAGCAGATGCTCGAACATCTGCTGGCGCAGATCGGCCACCACCCGCCGCCCGACCCAGCTCAAAAAATAAGTGTTGATGAAGCCCGCGATGCCGCGCACCAAAAACAGTGCCACCAGCAGCCACGGCATGATCTGGACGATCTCGATGTCGCGCTCGACGAAGCTGCCGTCGATCAACGGCTTCATCATGGCGGCGAACAGCGGCTCGGTGGCGGCGAAGATGAGCATGCCGAAGATGGAGAAGGCGAACATTCGCCCGTAGGGCTTAACGTAGCCAAGCAACCGCCGGTAGATCTGGTGCGCCTGCGCGCTCGTGAGGGCCTGATCCTTGGTCATTGGGCCTCGCCGTCGGGACGGGTTGCCGAGAAGGCGATCTGATTGAGACCCGCCTGACTCGCCGCGTCCATGGCCGTCATGACGGCCTGATGGGTGGCTTGAGCGTCCGCCTGGATCAGGATCGGAACCACGCCGTCGCGCTCTTTCAGCGCTTTGAGTACATTCGCAAGCGCGGCTGGCTGGGCATCGGTGAGCCGCTGATCGTTGACGAAGAACCGCCCCGCCCGATCGATCACCAGCCTGATCATGCTCGGCTCCTGCGACGGGACGTTCTCACCCTGTGCTTGGGGCAGATTCACCCGCAGCCGCGCCTCATCCTTGAAGGTGGTCGAGACCATGAAAAAAATCAGCAGTAGGAACACGACATCGATCAAAGGTGTCAGATTGATGTCGGCGGGGGGGCGGCGGTGCGGGCGCAAGTTCATGATGCGATCTCTCCGGCGGCTTCGCGTTCGCCCTTGAGCACCTCCACCAGTTGCAGCACCTGATCCTCCATGTCGAGTGCGAGCCGACTGACCTTACTGTCGAAGGCACGATGGAACATCAGTGCCGGAATCGCCACGGATAGCCCCGCCGCCGTTGTGACGAGCGCCTTTGATATCCCGCCCGCGAGCACGCCGGCGTTGCCCACGCCCGCTTCCATGATGACGCTGAAGACTTCGATCATGCCAAACACGGTACCGAGCAATCCCAGAAGCGGGGTGACCGCGGCGATGGTTCCTAGGGTGTTGAGAAAGCGTTCGAGTTCGGCCACGACATGACGTCCGGTGTCGTTGATCGCCTCCTTCATGATCTCACGGCTATGGTGGCGATTGATCAGGCCGGTGGCCAGCATCCGCCCGAGCGGAGAGCCGTCGCGGATTTCGCCGATGACGGCTTCATTGAGCAGCTTTTCGCGATGGAGCTGCCAGATACGGGCAATTAAGTTCTCTGGCATGATTCGGCGACGCCGTAGCATCCAGGCACGTTCGATCACGATTGCGGTGGCGATGATGGAGCAGGCAATGATGGGCACCATCAGCCAGCCGCCGGCATACATCAGATCAAGCACGAAAGGCTCTCCTTGGACTGGTTCGTTGGCGGCACACCCGCCGGGGATCTCTCGGGCGCATGATACTCGAAGCGGACCGCCCACCGCAGTGCAACCCGGGTCTGCCGAGAGTTGGAGATCGAGACCGGGACAAGACGCGTCTTTATTGCATCTGGACAGCGAAGCCGAAATCCGTTATGACTTCAATCGAACACATAACGAATAGGTTGTGCGAGCTTGAAGACACTTCTGCCATCAATGGAATCGGGGGCACTGTGGACCACCTTCGCTCTTTTATGAGCTGGATCAAAAGCCAGTACGCGCACCCGATGCCTTCGCTGCCTGTCGGACAGAAAACCGAGCGTCCCAGACAGAACACGCAAAGTCTCAACCGCGACGTTCTCGGTCGTATCAAGCGTCATTGTGGCTTCACCTTGATCGAGGTTCTCATCACGCTGGCCATCGTCGCCATCATCGCCGCCATTGCTGTGCCGTCTTTTCAGCAGCAGATCCGTCAGGCTCGCCGCGCCGACGGCCAAACGGCCTTGATGCGCCTTGCCATCGCGCAGGAGCAATTCCGTTCTGGTTGTCCACGCTATGCAAGCCAGATCGGCGGAACACGCGGCTGTGCTGCCTCGGCCGACCGCCTCGGTGCGAGCGCCCTCAGCACCGATGGGCATTACACGCTCGCAGTCGAATCGGCCACCTCAAGCGCTTTTAAGTTGACCGCTACACCCATCGGAGCGCAGGTCCATGACAAGGCCGCTGGGGTCTCCTGCAATCCCCTGGCGATCGACCAGGACGGCCATCGCCAACCCAGGCAATGCTGGTGAGCGCGCCTCATCACTGGCGAGCGAAAAGCCGCTCCAAGCGCGGGTTCACGCTCCTCGAACTCCTGGTGACCATCGCGGTGCTGGCGATACTGCTGAGTATCGCCGTGCCTTCCATGCAATCGATGATCTCGCGCAATCGACTCAAGGCCGCAACGCATGCCATCGCCGAGGATTTGCAGTGGACCCGCTCCGAGACCATTAAACAAAATCGCCCGCTCCAGATGACGCTCGTACTCAATGACTGGTGCTATGGGGTCAGCAATGCAAGCCAGGGTGACTGCGACTGCCGCCTGCCGACTGACGACCCAGGGGGCTGCACCCTCAAACGCGTCTCGGGCGCCGACTTCCCAGGGATCAGCCTGGACGCGACTTTTGCACGCACGGTCTTCGAGCCGCGTCGCGCAACCGCAACCAATGGCAGCCTGATACTCAGCAGCGCGCGCGGTTCGTCGCTCAAAATCATACTCTCGCGGCTCGGGCGTGTGCATCTGTGCTCGCCCACGGGGGATGTGCCCGGTTATGACGCCTGTGGTGATTGACTCCACCTCTCTGCAAGGCCGCCAGCGCGGAACCACCCTGACCGGGCTGATGGTTGGGATGGCCGTCGGCATTTTGGTTCTGACGGCGGCATTGAACGCCTATCTCATGATCTCCGAGGGCGCACGCGACAATCTGTTGCAGGCCAGGCTCAACCAAGAGCTGCGTGCCGCACTCGGCCTCATGCAGTTGGATATTCGACGCGCGGGTTATTGGAATTTCAACGACACCAATGATGAAGGCGACGCCAACGGAGACGGCCTGTTCGAGTGGCGCGATCTTGGAGTCAGGAAGGATGGGGCCGGCACCTTCGACACCGATGCCGACACCAACGCGCACGACCTGCGACCGATCAGCAACCCCTTCCAGCGCCGCTACGGCCTCGTCAACAATGATCTCTGCATCGACACCGAGGCCACGACCGGCGACTGCGCGCCGCCCACCTACACCGGTCAGACCTTCGTTCAGACCGGGAACTGTTTGACCTACAGCTACGATCTGGATGCCGATGGGCGCATCGGCATCCGCGCCTGCCACTACACGGACGACGAGGACGACTGCCCGGAGCCGAGCGGCCCTGACGGCGGCGCACCATTCGACGCCAAGAACGGCGAACCTTACGCCTGGCGTGCCTGGTATCCGCCACACCTGACGAACAAGACGCGGTCGATTGAGATGGAGATGTTCGGCTTCCGTCATCGCAAGGACAAGGGCAACATCGAGATGCGCGTCGGCCGCGACGACAAGAATGATCTCAGCTTCGGCTGCGATGCGGGAAGCTGGGAGGGCATCACCAGCCCAGACATCCTCATCACGGATCTGGAGTTCAGACTGACCATCCATGTGCGCAACCTCAATCCCGCGAAGTCCCAAGCCGACCCCTGCGCGAGCGGAGACATTTGCCAAGAGATCCGCTTGGTCGAGATCAGTCTCTCGGGGCGGCTCGTCGCGGACGTCGGCAGCGAGCAGAGCCTGTCGACGATCGTTGCGGTACGCAACAACCGTTATTACCTGGAGACGCCATGAGCAAGCCAAGCCCTGACATGCAGCCATGCACACCACATCCGGGCGCGCGTCAGTGCGGGGCCATGACTTTGCTCTTCAGCCTGCTCCTGCTGGTCGGCGCGGGCATCCTTGCCTTCAGCGCCGGACGCACGAGTGTGGTTGAACAACGCATTGCCAACAATGAGTATCAAGCCATTGAGGCCCAGCAGGCGGCTCAAGCCGGACTCGAGTACGCACTCGCCTGGCTTGCAAGCAACACCTGGAGCAAGGGCGCAACGGTTCCGACCCCGCCGCAAACCCTCGCCTCGAGCGGTCAAGCGTATGATCTGAGTCTGAAGTTCAACAAAATTGGCAATGCCGTTTGCGTGCGCTCGGCTTCCCAAGCGGTCGGCGAGACGCGTCTCACGGCCGTCGCACAGGAGTGCTTCTTGCCGGCTGCCACGGGCGCGGCCCGTGTTCCTGGCACCTGGCGCGACTGGTGATTCAGTGGGAGATAGACAAAAAATGAGGACCACTGACTTGGCCTGCCGGCAACGCGGCTTTACTCTGAGCGAGGCGCTAATCTCCATGACGGTGCTGGCTACCGGACTGCTTGCGCTCGCCCAGTTCCAGAGCGACGTCCTGTCTAGCAGCAGCGCGACCAAAACGCAGACCACCGCAATTAATCTCGCCCAACAGAAGCTTGAGGAACTGCGCAACCAGTCGGCCATCGACCATGCCGCAATCTCCGACGGCAAAGATACACCCGCGATCAGATCTGGTGACAATACGACCTTTCAGCGGCACTGGAAGGTCACCCCGCATAACGATCCGCAATACAAAGAAGTCCGGGTATTCACTGACTGGACGTCCAGAAAGGGAGACACCCGCTCCGTCGGCGTCACATCGGTCCTGGCACCGAGCACGCCCTATAGCGCCAGCCCAGACGATGATCAACCTTGATTCTTGGTCCAGATAGCAGCGAATAGCTCAAGCGGGACGGATATTCAGCCTTTCAGCATGTCCTTGGCGGCAAAGCGACGGCGTTAGAGACGTTGCAGCCGCAATGATCCCTCTCCGTCCGGGCGCAACGAGCATCCACAGAAAAGGGCTTACGCCATTAAGCGTAAGCCCTTGCTTCTTTTTTTATGGTGCCCGGAGCCGGAATCGAACCGGCATGGCCGAAGCCGAGGGATTTTAAGTCCCTTGCGTCTACCAATTCCGCCACCCGGGCGGGTGAACAATGAGTAACTCAAACCCCTGTGCGTCACAAAACGAAAGACTACTTAACAGGATAAGTGCTGTCCAGCACCATCTCAGTACTTGCGCCGGCCGCCCGGATTCATGCAATGGCTTGCCTGACATCCGCGCGACTCAGTCACTTTCCGCTTGCTGGTTCGCGGTGGGAAATAGCCCACCTGAATCGCCACCTCCCAGCTCAAATGCTTGGGCTAAGGTCGCGATATGCTGCCTAAATCGCTCGGCACGCATCACCACTTAAGTACAGAACTGTGCCTTAGAGATTGATTAATATAATATTTACACATTGATCTTACAGGGCAAATGGGCTGCCCTCGTAGGTTGACGGGTTGTTTTTTATCGCCTAGCCTTTGATTGTGAATACACGTTTGGCTACATGTCGCATCCCGGACGATTAGGAAAAGCATTAAGGTTTCGAAAACCCACGGATAATAAGAGCGAGCCACGACGTGAGACGTCGTTAACCCGCCGCCAGGCCTTTACGGGCAGAGTCTCACGGCCTGGGAAATGTAAACCTGCACTTTTCCCAGTGGCTGTACTGTCGCAGTCGCTACCCCTTCTCGCCTTGAACGGCGAGGTTTCTCGCGAAGGAGCTGATCATCATGAAAAGAGTAGATCAAAAAACCGCCTTGATAACGGGTGCGGCATGCGGAATCGGGAAAGCAACCGCCCATCTGTTGGCTCAGGAAGGCGCTAAAGTTGCCGTCACAGATGTGAACGATAAAGAAGGCAAGAGCTTGGTGGATGAGATTAACGCAACTGGTGGCTCGGCGAAATACTGGCATCTCGACACTTCAGATGAAGACAATGTGCAGAAGGTTTTTTCCGAGGTTGCTCGTGAGTTTGGATCGATAGACATTCTTGTCAACAATGCCGGCATCGCCGGCGTGGAAAAACCGACTCATGAGATATCCAAGGAAGAGTGGGAGAAACTCATGAGCATCAACGTCACCGGCGTATTTCTGTGCACCAAACACGTCATTCCATACATGCAGAAGGCTTCTGCGGGAAGCATTATCAATTTGTCTTCTATCTATGGCCTTGTAGGTGCCGGGGATCTGCCGCCCTATCATGCATCCAAAGGTGCCGTTCGATTGATGAGCAAGAATGATGCGTTAATTTATGCAAAGGATAAGATAAGGATCAACTCCGTACACCCGGGCTTCATACAAACGCCACTCGTTGATGCACTTGCAGAAGAATCGCCGGAAGGCCCCAAGGCATTCAAAAGCCGACTTGACAGTCTCCATCCCATTGGCCATATCGGAGAACCCGAGGATATTGCGTATGGGATACTGTATCTTGCATCGGATGAGTCTAAATTTCTGACGGGTAGCGAGTTGGTTATAGATGGAGGCTATACTTGCCAGTAGAATGCTCGGCAGTATTAATGCGCCTCTTCTAAGTCGATCGCCACGCAAAACGGCGCATGATATGCGCCGTCGAGTAATCACGGAAGAGTGATCATAATGGGTCGTCAGTGACGACGGCCCTCTTCTTGATGTCGGCGCGGCGCTCCATGTCCTTTAGCATGTTCTCATAAGCCTGTCTGCCCATGATCTGTGTCAGCATGATGGACTCCGGCGCGGGCTGGCCTGCCTCCCTGGTCTCGACCTCGCCATCCTCGACCCGTGCGATGCGCACCACGGCTGAGTCGCCGTTGTCTAGCGTGGCCGTTGCGACACTGAAAGCCCCTTGTGCTGGCGCGGGCAGTCTGAAGGCCGTATCCAGAACTGCGGCCGGAACCTCCGACGCGCGGCGATCGACAAGCCCCGGCGTTTCTGGCTTGAGCGTCTCGGAGACCGCAGCCCAGTCAGAGGACTGACGCAGTTTTTCCACGCTCGACTCAGCCGCAGCCGCAGCATCGGCCTTGGCCTTTTCCTGCTTGATCTCCGCGACGATCTCATCGCGCACCTCGGACAACGGCTGGAGCGTGGCGTCACGATGCTCTGCAACTCGCAGCACGACGGCCTGGAGGCGATCGCGCTCCGGCTCGATCATGTCACTATTGCGCCCTTCGAGACGGATCTCGTCGCTGAAAGCTGCAGCGACGACTTTGGGGTGCGCGAGCACACCCTCGCCGCCGCTACGCCCGATCCAGTCGCTCTGCTGAAGAACAAGCCCCAGCTCTTCTGCTGCGGGTATGAGGCTATCCGGAGATTCGTACGTGATGCTGGCCAAACGCTCGCCCAGATCGTAGTACAGTGCGTCTGCGCGCTGCTTGGAGGACTCAGTCTCAAGTTGTTCACGCACGTCTTCGAAAGGCTTGATCTGAGCGGGGAAGATCTCGGTGACTTCGATCAGGTGATAGCCAAACTGCGTGCGTACTGGCTCGCTGATTTGCCCTTGGGCGAGAGCAAAAGCGGCCTGATCGAAAGGGGGGACCATGATCCCCGACTCAATGACGCCTAAAGATCCACCAGCAGCGCCACTACCGGGATCTTGGGAATGCGTCTTCGCGAGTTCATCGAAGGATGCCCCTGCAAGAAGACGTTCGCGGATGCCCTCGATCTCATCTAGAACCGCTTGCGCGGCACCATCATCGGGAGCCTTCAATAGGATGTGGCGCACATGACGGCGCTCGGGCTGTGCGAAGCGCGCCTGATCGGTCTCATAGATGCTGCGTAAGTCACTCTCGGTCGACTCGGTCTTGGATGCAAGGGCATCTGTATCGAGCACCAGATAGTCGATCTTGACCTGTTCGGGGGACTGAAACTGCGCTGGATGGGCCTCATAGAAGGCGCTGATCGCGGCCTCATCTAATGGCGCATCAGTGCGGTACTCAGCGACTGGAAACCGCAGATAGCTCAGCTCGCGCCTCTGCTCCATCAGCCGCTGGTAGTCATTCAACTCGGAAGTCGTTGCCAACTCGCTAGTGGAGACGGCGCGAATCAACTGGCCCGCCGCCATTTGCTGACGTAGCTGCGCCTCATACATCCCCGGAGTCATGCCCTGATACTGCAGTAGCCGCTCGTAGGTCTCTTTGTCGAAACGCCCGTCCTGCTGGAAAGACGGATCCGACAGAACCTGAATCTGGACGTCCTGATCCGCTATGCGCAGCCCCAAGTCCCTGACCACGTCTAGGAGCAGCACCTCTCGCACCAGAGCGTCGAGAACTTCCGCCCTGAGCTGTCTGTCATCGAATTCAGCAGGGTCATAGGCGGCGCCCAGACGCTCCCGAAGCTCCATTCTGGCTTGCTCGACACGTCGGTCGAGATCTCGTGCTGGGATCTCGACCCCGTTGACGGTCGCCGCAATCGGTACGCCGCCCACGTCGAAATAAGACTGAATTCCCCAAAGCGCGAAAGGAACACTGATCAGGATTACGATAACCCAAGCGAGCCAGCCTTGAGCGCGGTCACGAATAGTCTGAAGCATGGCAATTAGGCGCGTATAAAAAAGAACGGGGTACCCCGATGGATACCCCGTGTTCTTACAAAGTGGCGGAGCGGACGGGACTCGAACCCGCGACCCCCGGCGTGACAGGCCGGTATTCTAACCAACTGAACTACCGCTCCAAATTTTGGTGGGTGCTGCAGGGATCGAACCTGCGACCCTCGCCTTGTAAGGGCGATGCTCTCCCAGCTGAGCTAAGCACCCCTTAGACGAACGATCATTGTACTGCGTCCTTAAGGGTTTTTCCAGCCTTAAATGAAGGCGTTTTAGATGCCTTGATCTCAATGGCTGCACCGGTCTGTGGATTGCGACCGGTGCGTGCCGCGCGCTCCTTGATCGAGAAGGTGCCAAACCCGATGAGCGAGACGGTTTCCCCTTTCTTGAGTTCGATGGTGATCGAATCCGTGAAGGCATCCAGCGCGCGCGCCGCAGCGGACTTGGAGATATCAGCGGCTTCTGCCATCTGCTCGATGAGTTCCGATTTATTCATGTTTTTCTCCTGTAGATCCCCTATTGATAATCTTGATGTGCGACCAAGCCAGGTTGCGGTCGAGTCGGGCTGCAACCAAAGCTTGCCGCAATGTCACGATCGTTCCGATTACCGTCGGATGAAACCGGGCTAGCAAGGATGTCTGACTTTGAAGGCATCCTAAATCGGGTCTGCATGCTATGACGGAGCCTCCCGTCAGGGCAACCGGGACTTGAGTCCGGGTGCGCTTAATCGAGCAACGCCCCGCAAGCGCCCCAACTCAGCCTCAGTGCGGGCGCTAGGAAAATCGCCCGTCACTACTTGATCTGTCAAGATTGTTTGTCCCAAGCGCTGCAGCAGCATCCAGCAGTTCGACCCTTAAAGAAGAAGATCGATTATAACCGCATCTACCCCAAGTGCAGTCTACTGCGTGAGGATATATTACACATCCTCTCGCGGCCTAAGACTCAGTGATGAAGTCGCGCACTTTGGTCGCGCGCGGCATCCCCAGACGCATCGTGCGCATCATCTTGGTCCGCGACCGGCTCTCCACCCTCGACCTTGCTTGCGACGACCTTGGGGGACTCGATCAACGCCAAGTCTAGCACCTCGTCGATCCAGCGGACTGGGTGAATCTTGAGATGCTGCTTGATGTTTTCGGGGATTTCGATCAGATCACGCTCGTTCTCGTGAGGAATGATGACCGTGTCGATGCCGCCGCGATGTGCGGCAAGCAGCTTTTCCTTGAGTCCGCCGATTGGCAGCACCTCCCCGCGCAAGGTGATCTCACCGGTCATGGCAACACTGGAGCGAACCGCAACCTTGGTCAAGGCCGACACCAACGCCGTGCACATCGCCACACCCGCGCTGGGACCATCCTTGGGCGTCGCCCCCTCTGGGACGTGGATATGGATATCGAACTGATTGTGGAAATCCAGCGGAACGCCTAGGGCATCGGCGCGCGCGCGCACTACGGTCATGGCGGCCTGGATGGATTCCTGCATGACATCGCCGAGCTGGCCAGTATAGGTGAACTTTCCCTTACCGGGAACCAGCGCCGATTCAACCCTCAGCAGCTCGCCGCCCACTTCGGTCCAAGCCAATCCAGTCACTTGGCCGATCTGATCGTGATCATCGGCGCGTCCGTAACGGAAGCGCTGCACACCCAAATATTTATCGAGCGTCTTGGCCGTCACCGTCGTCGGTGCATCGCGTTTTTTGAGCAGGACTTCCTTGACCACCTTGCGGCAGATCTTGGAAACTTCGCGCTCGAGGTTGCGCACACCGGCTTCGCGCGTGTAGTGACGAATGATGTCGCGCAGCGCGCTCTCGTGAATCAGCAGTTCACCGGCTTTGAGACCATTGTTCTTGGTCTGTTTGGGGACCAAATAACGCTCTGCGATCGCGACCTTCTCGTCTTCCGTGTAACCCGAGAGGCGAATCACTTCCATGCGGTCGAGCAGCGCGGGCGGGATATTCAGGGTATTGGCCGTCGCGACGAACATGACCTCGGAGAGGTCGAAGTCGACCTCCAGATAGTGATCGACGAAGGTGTGGTTCTGCTCGGGATCGAGAACCTCCAGGAGCGCGGAGGCCGGATCCCCGCGAAAGTCCATCGCCATCTTGTCGATTTCATCAAGCAGGAAGAAGGCGTTGCGCGAGGCGGCCTTGGACAGATTCTGGATAATCTTACCCGGCAAGGCGCCGATGTAGGTTCGACGATGACCGCGAATCTCGGCCTCGTCGCGCACACCGCCAAGCGACATGCGCACGAACTTACGGTTCGTGGCGCGTGCGATCGACTGCCCAAGCGAGGTCTTGCCGACGCCAGGCGGCCCGACCAGACAGAGAATCGGTCCCTTGAGTTTACGTACCCGCTGCTGAACGGCGAGATACTCAAGGATGCGCTCCTTGACCCGCTCGAGACCGTAGTGGTCCTTATCCAGCACCGCCTCGGCAGCCTTGAGGTCGTTGCGGATGCGTGAGCGCTTCTTCCAAGGCACGCTCACGAGCGTGTCGATGTAATTGCGTACGACAGTGGCCTCGGCTGACATCGGCGACATCAGTTTGAGTTTGTTCAGCTCAGCTTGGGCCTTGTTCTTCGCTTCGGTCGGCATTCCGGCGGTCTCGATGCGCTTGGCAAGATCCTCGATCTCGTTGGGGGCGTCTTCGAGCTCGCCAAGCTCTTTCTGAATCGCCTTCATCTGCTCGTTGAGATAGTACTCGCGCTGGTTTTTCTCCATCTGGCGCTTCACACGCCCACGGATGCGCTTTTCCATCTGCAGGATGTCGTTCTCGGACTCCATGAGTCCCATGAGGTGCTCAAGGCGCACCTGGACATCGATCATTTCCAGCACGCGCTGCTTTTCGTCGAGCTTCAGCGACATGTGAGCAGCCATGGTATCGGCCAGGCGCCCGGCATCATCGATGCTGGCCAGCGATGTCAGCACCTCGGGCGGGACTTTTTTATTGAGCTTCACATACTGATCGAACAACGACATGGCCGAGCGCATCAGCACTTCCTGCTCACGCTCATCGATTTCGAGCGTCTCATCCATCGGCTGGATGATCGCCGAGAAGGACGCCTCGGTCGTGACGAAGCGATCGATGTGCGCGCGCTGATTGCCCTCAACCAACACCTTCACGGTCCCATCCGGGAGCTTGAGGAGTTGAAGAATATTAGCCAGCGTGCCGATCTCGTGAAGATCCTTGACCTGCGGATCATCGACATCGGCGCTCTTCTGGGCGATCAGCAGGATCTGCTTATCGCTCGTCATGGCTCCGTCGAGGGCGTGGATGGATTTGTCGCGTCCCACAAAGAGCGGGATGACCATATGCGGATAAACGACGACATCGCGCAGCGGCAGGACGGGCACTTCCTGCGGAGCGAGTCGTTCGGAGTCGGTCACTGTGTTAGGTAGCGCCATAGAAAACCGTTCTCGTTGGATCGACGATCACTGGATCGGACGCGGAGATCGACCGGGATGGCGCGCTCGCATCTGCCCGACAGGGACATCGATAAGGTGGGATAAGACGAAGTGTCGGGGCTGCAGACAGGGTCTTCAATGCGCTCAGGCGGCTCGCCTCGATAGACGAGCCGCCTGACAAGTTCGCGTGCACCGCAGCGGGCTCAATCAGCAGCGACGGCCTGCCTCTCGCCCCCTTCGTAGATCAGGAAAGGCTTGTTCTCGCCGGCGATGACCGAGGCGTCGATCGCCACTTTCCCAACGTGATCCATAGATGGCAGGTCGTACATGATATCCAGCAACACCTGCTCCATGATGGTTCTGAGTCCACGCGCGCCGGTCTTGCGTTCCATCGCTTTCTTGGATATCTCAAGCAGGGCGTCCTCGCGAATATCGAGCTGAACACCCTCCATCTCGAACAGTTTCGCGTATTGCTTGACCAAGGCGTGCTTGGGTTCGGTCAGGATGCGCATGAGTGCGGCTTCGTCGAGTTCCTCGAGCGTTGCTATGACCGGAAGACGCCCAACGAACTCAGGAATCAAACCGTAGCGGATCAGATCCTCCGGCTCGACCGAACTCAGCAGCTCGGAGACCTGACGACCATCGCCCTGACTATGGACCTCGGCGGAGAAACCGATCCCGGTCTTGCGCGAGCGGTTTTGAACCACCTTGTCCAGACCCGCAAAAGCCCCGCCGACAATGAAGAGGATATTGGAGGTATCGACCTGCAGAAATTCCTGCTGCGGATGCTTGCGCCCGCCCTGCGGCGGCACCGAGGCGATGGTGCCCTCAATGAGCTTAAGCAGCGCTTGCTGGACGCCCTCTCCCGAGACATCGCGAGTGATCGAGGGGTTATCTGATTTGCGCGAGATCTTGTCGATCTCGTCAATATAGACGATGCCGGTCTGCGCTTTTTCGACGTCGTAATCGCACTTCTGCAGCAGTTTCTGGATGATGTTCTCGACATCCTCGCCCACATAACCAGCCTCGGTGAGCGTGGTGGCATCGGCGATCGTGAAAGGCACGTTCAGCAAACGCGCAAGCGTCTCAGCCAGCAGTGTCTTGCCTGATCCAGTCGGGCCGATCAGCAAGATGTTGCTCTTGGCGATCTCGATGTCTTCCTTGGACTTGGCCACCTCGAGACGCTTGTAATGGTTGTAGACCGCGACGGAGAGGACTTTCTTCGCCCGCTCCTGCCCGATCACGAACTCGTCGAGACGGCTGTTGATCTCGCGCGGTTTGGGTAGATGCGTGGCCGTTTCATCAACGCTTTCCTGCATCTCCTCGCGAATGATATCGTTACAAAGCTCGACGCATTCATCGCAGATGAACACGGAAGGACCAGCGATGAGCTTGCGTACTTCATGCTGGCTCTTACCGCAGAATGAGCAGTAGAGCAGTTTGCCTTCTTCGCTCTTACCGTGATTGTTTCCACTCATCGGGGATAGGTCTCCGGGGGGGCGATAGGGAATGCGGATCCAGCACTCCCGAGTGAGTTCAACTCAATCATAGTGATTTGGGCATCTATGGCAAGGTTATAAAGTATAGGCTTTGTCAAGCGTCACAGTTTTAGGGCATGCGCGGCGACGCCACTCGCCTAGCTGCTCAATCAGCTCTTTGGCGGTATCGGTCCGCGCTGGTTGATAACCTTGTCGATCAAGCCGTAAGCCTGTGCGGTCTCGCCGCTCATGAAACGGTCGCGCTCAGTGTCCTCCGCAATCTTCTCGATCGGCTGACCGGTGTGCTCGGCGAGGATATGGTTGAGGCGATCGCGGATGTAGAGAATCTCTTTGGCATGGATTTCGATATCGGTCGCCTGACCCTGAAAACCACCCAGGGGCTGGTGGATCATCATGCGTGAGTGCGGTAGACAATAGCGCTTTCCCGCAGCGCCGCCCGTCAGCAGCAGTGCGCCCATACTCGATGCCTGTCCGGTACACATGGTACTGACGTCGGGACGAATGAACTGCATCGTATCGTAGATTGCAAGACCAGCGGTGACTGCACCACCGGGAGAGTTGATATAGAGATGCACATCCTTATCCGGGTTCTCGGACTCCAGAAACAAGAGCTGAGCGACCACCAAATTTGCCATATGGTCCTCGACCGGACCGACCAGAAAGATGACACGCTCTTTCAACAGACGCGAATAGATATCGAACGAACGCTCGCCGCGCGCAGTCTGCTCGACGACGATGGGCACTAGGCCCAAACCCTGGGGCTGCCAGTCAGTGTGACTCAGAGGTGTACTCATGAAAGGAGGCTTTCCTGTGTTGATTGGCGAATGCCCTGATCCTTGGGCCGACCCATCCGCGAACGTGTCAAGCCGCGATCTGCTCGCCCGAGGCGTCTGGACCTGCGATGTCCTCGAAAGCAATCTGCTCGTCCTCCACGGTAACGCGCTCCAGCACCAGTGCGACGACCTGATCTTCCAGCGCCATGGTCTCGAATTGGCTCAGGCGTGAGCGGTCGGCGTAGTAATAATCAATGACCGCTTGGGGTTCATCATAGGTGGATGCCATCTGCTCAATCATCTCACGCACGCGTGTTGCATCGACCTCAATGGCGTTCTCTTTGACAAACAGACCGAGGATCAGGCCCAGCGCGACACGCCGACGAGCGGCGTCCGCGAACAGCTCCGGGGGCAACTGCATCTGTGCGCCGCCCAGCGCCTGGCGCATCTGCTCGGTCATCGCCTGGATCTCGTTCTCTACCAGAGCGTTGGGCACATCGATACTGTTCGCCTCAAGCAAGAGATCCATGACATGTTCTTTTGTGCGGGCTTTGATGCGCTCTTTCAATTCCCGTTCCATGTTCTTGCGTACATCGGACTTGAAGTGCTCGACATCACCGCTCTCGACACCGAAGCTCTTGGCCAGCGTCTCATCGAGTTCCGGAACGGTTGGCTCGGACACGCTATCAACCGTCACCTCGAATCTAACGGGCTTGCCCGCTAGGTGAGTTGCCTTGTATGGGTCGGGGAACGTCAAATCCAGGGTGCGCGTTTCGCCGGAGGCGGCGCCGATCAGACCATCCTCGAAACCCGCAATCATGCGACCAGCGCCCAACTCAAGCGTTAGCCTCTCTGAGGAGCCGCCATCGAAGGTCTCGCCATCGACAGTGCCGACGAATGAGATAACCACCTGATCAGCGCTCCGACAGGCCCGCTCGACCGGAGTCCAAGTCTTACGCTGATCGCGCAGACGCTCAATCATGGCGTCCAGATCGGCATCGGCCACCTCGCTGACCGGGCGCTTGACGACCCGCTCGGCGATGGGCGCCAGCTCGAACTCCGGCATCACCTCGAAGATCGCCGTAAAGCTGGCGCGCTCATCGTTCAGGTCGAAGTCGGGTTCGATCCGTGGCATTCCGGCTGGCTGAATAGACTCTTGACTCAGCGCTTCCATGAAGCTCGACTGCACCATGTCCGAGAGCACTTCCTGGTGAAGCTGCTCAGAATAGCGCTGACGCAGCACCTTCAGCGGCACCTTGCCTGGGCGAAATCCTGGCAGTCGGGCGCTGCGTGCGAATTTCTGCAACCGCTTTTCCACTTCCTCGGCGAGCTGCTCGAAGGGCAGATCGATCTTCATCCGTCGCTCGAGTCCTTCGCCTGCCTCAACCGAAACTTGCATTGACTATCTCCAGCAGGCGCAGCCCGCTCATGGGATGGGGGAAATTGGCGCGAACGCTGCGCGCGCCTCTAAAAGCCGTTCAGTATAGCCTGTCGTCCAACCGCACTCCAAGGGCCATTAGCCCCAGAGGCCGCGGGCGGCGCGCGCATTTCAGATCACAGACTGCAACAGCGGCACCTCGCCGGACAAGAATGCGCGCCGCTGTCGAGCCAGCGGTCAGATGACTTTGGAAAAACCGATCGGGCCGGACTTCGCGGCCAGGTGGGCGTCGAAGGTCATGCAGATGTTGCGCACCAACAGCCGACCGGGTGCCAGGATGCGGATCTTGTCAGTACCCACCTCGACCAAGCCGTCCTCGGCCATCACCGCGAGCTTCTTGAGACTATCGGCGAAGTAGTCGGCGAATTGGAGATCCCAATTGGCCTCGACCACGCGCATATCCAGCTCGAAGTGACAGATTAAACCAGTGATGACGTCGCGGCGGATCAGGTCATCGCGGGTCAGCTCGATGCCCCGATAGACCGCCAGGCGCCCGGCGTCGATGTCGGCGTAGTATTCCTCCAGCTCGCGCCGGTTCTGACTATAGGTGTTGTCGATCTTGCCGATCGAGGTCACACCGATGCCGATCAGATCGCAGTCGGCATGGGTCGAATAGCCCTGAAAGTTGCGGTACAGCGTGCCTGCCTGCTGGGCCATGGCCAGTTCGTCGTCCGGGCGCGCAAAGTGATCCATGCCGATGTAGACATAGCCGGCATCGGTCAGGCGCTGGATGGTCAATTGCAGGATGTCGAGCTTGACCTCGGGCGCTGGCAGATCCTCGTCCTTGATGCGCCGTTGGGCTTTGAAACGCTCCGGCAGATGAGCGTAGTTGAAGATCGATAGACGCTGCGGATTAAACTCAATAACCCGCTCCAGGGTCTTGGAGAAGCTCTCGGCCGACTGGAAGGGCAGCCCGTAGATGAGATCGAGACTGATGGAGCGAAAGCCCTCAGCAAGCGCCGCGTTGAGCACGGCCATGGTCTCCGCCTCAGTCTGAACCCGATTCACGGCCTTCTGCACGCGCGCATCGAAGTCCTGCACACCCAGGCTCATACGGTTGAA
>JARIBS010000077.1 GCA_029257385.1 Thiorhodococcus sp. | reverse complement strand
GATCAATGAGCGGATCAAAAACCAGCGTAAAGACCGCAACCACAAGCTCTCGTTGCGGCTGGTACAAGAAAACGCCGTCATCGTGTTTTCCAAGGACAACACCAAGGGAATGGCACGGACATTTGGGAAGAGCGTGGCCTCCAGTGCCCATGCTCAACTTCGCGCGATGCTGGCGTACAAGAGCCATACCGGCGGTACGCACTATCTCGAAGTCGCTTCCCGAAATTCCACCAGGATCTGCTCGGCCTGTGGGTGCCTGTCTGGGCCTACCGGACTGGCAGGACTGTCAGTGAGGACATGGGCATGTTCTGAGTGTGGAACTCAACATGATCGCGACGTCAATGCCGCGATCAACACGCTCATGGCTGGGGTCGGAACGACCCTCGAACGGGACGTGCGGCGTGCCGCATGATCCCTCCCGGAATCCCCCGGCTTTAGCCGTGGGGAGGTTCAATCGCTTTGACGGGAACTGCGCGAAAAACCAGATGCTGCAACGCAGCAAAAGCTGCGGTAGAATTGGGCGCAATTGAAATAAATAGTCTTCATAAATGCTGCTCGAAGACCTGGCCAAAACGGCCCTAGCGAGGATTGAACCAATGCATCTGACTATGCTGAAGTGTAAGCTCCATCGTGCTTGCGTAACGCATTCCGAAGTCGACTACGAAGGTTCCTGCGCGATTGACGAGGCGTTTCTGGAGCTTTCCGGTATCCGCGAATACGAGCAGATACAGATCTACAACGTCACCAATGGCGAGCGTTTCACGACCTATGCGATTCGCGCCGAGGCCGGTTCGCGGGTGATCTCGGTCAACGGTGCTGCGGCTCACAAGGCCGCGCCGGGCGACCGCGTTATTATCTGTGCCTACGTCGGCATGAGCGAAGCACAAGCCGATGCCTTCAAGCCGACGCTCGTCTATCTCAACGAGCACAATCAAGTCGTGCGCACCGGGGAGACCATTCCGGCCCAGGCCGCCTGAGAGCGCGCAGAAGTCTAACGGGACGCCATACCACTAAAAGGTGCCTGGCGATCCGCAATGGCGTCGTTATAGAGTCGCACATACTGTTTGGCGCTCGCCTCCCAGCCCAGATTCAACGCCATGCCGGTCAGCGCCAATTGACGCCATCCATCCGGATCCTCACGGTAAAGGTGCATTGCCTCGCTGATCGCCTGCATCAGCGACTCGGGGCTAGGCTCATCAAACAGAAAGCCATTCGCCGTCCCGTCCGCCAGCCGCTCGGGCGTCGCCCCAACAACGGTATCGGCGAGTCCGCCGGTACGATGAACGATCGGCGGCGTGCCATAGCGCAGACTGTAGATCTGATTCAACCCGCATGGCTCAAAGCGCGAGGGCATCAGAAAGCTATCGCAGCCGGCCTCGATACGATGGGCGCGCTGCTCATCGTAGCCGATGAACACACCGACCTGGCGCGGGTGAGCCGCGGCGAGCCGCAGTAGCGCCTGCTCGGTCTGACGCTCGCCAGAGGCCAGAACCAAGAGCTGAACTTTGGGTTCTTGCCGCAACAGCTCGGGCAGGATCGCGAGGATCAGATCCACACCCTTTTGCTCGACCAAGCGCCCGATATATCCCAGCAAAAAGGCATCTTCACTGCGCGCAAGCCCGAACTCACGCTGGATATCGCGTTTATTTTCTGCCTTCAGCTCAAAGCGATTGATGTCATAGTTCTGCGCAATGAGCGGATCGGATGCCGGGTTCCAAACGTCGCGGTCGATCCCGTTGAGGATGCCGCTGAAGCGATGTCCGATCTGGCTCAGCAGACCATCGAGTCCGCAGCCAAAGCGCGCCGTGCGCACCTCCGCAGCATAGGTGGGACTGACCGTATTGACCCGGTCGGAAAAGGCGATGCCGCCCTTGATGAAGGACATCTGCTCATGGAACTCTACGCCAGACACACTCCACAGCGACGGCGGCAGATTGAGCCGATCGAAAGTGGCACGATCGAACAACCCCTGATAGGCGAGGTTGTGAATGGTAAAGATGCTCACCGGCGACTGAGGTGAATCATCCAGCAGTGCCGGGGCTAAACCGGTTTGCCAATCGTTGCAATGGAGCACGTCGGGCCGCCAGCCGATGGCTGCAATCCCTTCGGCGAGCTGCACGATTACGCGACAGAACAGCATGAAGCGTTCGGCATTATCACCCCAATCGCGGCCCGTGAGATCGATATAAGGATTGCCCTCGCGCGCGAAGTGTTCGGGGGCGTCGACCAGATAAATCGGCAGATCGTGATCGGGATGCAGCCCCTCGACGATACTGACCGGGCTACGGCAGCCGGGGACCTCGAGCGTGCAGCGCGTTTTTGGCTTGCGCACGCAGCGCAGCGCACGCGGATAGGCCGGAATGACCAGTCGTGCATCATGACCAAGTTGGCGTAGTGCAGCCGGCAGGCTGGAGGCGACATCGGCGAGCCCGCCGGTTTTGATCAGTGGGTGCGCCTCACTGCTGGCCATGAGGACGCGCAGGCGGCTGGGCTTTAGCGCCGCAAAGCTAAAGGGGGTGGATGACTGCGCCATTCTTTCGGAGGTCTCGGATGCCAGGCCACAGAGCCTGTCTTGAAGTTCAACTGGGACGGGGAATTCATCTATCGGGCTTCACGTTAGCACACTTAATCTAGATTGAGTTAACGCGCCCATGCGGTAGCAGGGCGAGCGCGTTTAAACATTCCGTTTTCCAGGGAGTTGACGGATGCTAGCGAGAAACAACCGTTGGAGTTTCTCATGTCAGCAAGCATTCTTGAGCATTTCACGTCCCTGGTAGACCCCCGGA
>JARIBS010000043.1 GCA_029257385.1 Thiorhodococcus sp. | reverse complement strand
CTCGCATCAGATGCTCGATGTCAGTCACGGGTAAATTCACTTTCATCGTCGATACCTCGTCCGCTGTGGACTCTTCTGGGGTTCGGGCGGGCAGGGCGGGTCCGAGACCGCCGCCGCTGGCGTGCGGCATGGCTTCAGCCATACGCATGTGCCGAATAACAGCTTGACAATGTAAAGGAATGCCCGAACACGAACCGATGAGCGCATCACAATCTTGACACGAACGGGTATTTATGATTTCGAGGTGTGAGGCCCACACCGGATCGATTTCGTGGTGGTGGTAAGGGGAGCTGGAGGTTGCGCGCGGACAGACAACGGGTGCGCTGTCCGCGCGGATGGGTCGTTACGCGCGCGTAGTTGCGTCAGTCGACGAGATAGATCTCGACCCGGCGGTTCATGCTGCGCCCCTTGGGGGTTGCATTGTCGGCGATGGGCCGGGCGGCGCCAATGCCATCGGCCTGGAGCCGATCGGGCGCAATGCCGCGCTCGATCAGCGCTTCCAACACGGCCTGGGCACGCGCCTTGGAGAGTTCGAGGTTGATTGCATCGCTACCGACGCTATCGGTATGCCCCTCGACACGCACCGACACCTCAGGCTGTTTGCCGAGCAGCGCGGCGATCCGATCCAGGCTCTCAAGCTTGCCCTTGGGCAAAGTCGCCTCGCCGAGCGGAAAACGTAGCTCGCTTTCGGCCAGACGCAGCAGGAATCCATAATCCGTATAGGCTCCCCGCAACTGAGCGAAGCCCTCCTGGCGTTCGCGCAGGCGCACCAGTTCCGCCGCGCTCCGCTTGCCGGTCTCGGCCTCACTGCGTGCCTGGGCGAGCTCGCGCTCCATGGCTTGAATGCGTGTCGTTGCCTCCTCCAGACGTGCATCGGTCGTCTGATCGGTCGCGCCCGCTTGGGCTTGAAATTGCTCCAGTTGCGACTGGGCATCCGCGAGCCGTTCCTCAAGCGCGCCGATCTGTTCCTGCAAGGCCGCCTGGGCCTCGGCGGCCTGGGTGCGCTCGTCGGCCAGGCGCGCCTCAAGCGTCTGGATGCGTGGCTCGGCTGTGTCTGGCTGCGTTTGGCGTTCCTGTTCGCGCGTCTGGGACTGGGCCAGCTCCTGCTTGGCAGAGGCGAGCTGTCGCTGGGTGTCTTCGAGTTGCTCGTTGAGCGCAGCAAGCGCTGTCGTGTGTTGCTGCTGGAGCGCGTCTCTGACCTCGGCTTCGGCGGCCAGACGCGCGTTCAGAGCGGCGGTTGCCTCTTGATCGCCCTCTGGTGGCGTGTCGCTGGTCTCAACGGCGGCAGTTGCCGCGCTCTTGCTCTCGGCGAGTTCTTCCTGGACCCGCTCAAGCTGCTCGCGCGTTTCGGCAAGCTGCTGTTGAACGGCTGCATGATCGGCTTGCATCGCCTCAAGCTCCGACTTGGATGCCGCAAGCGCGCTGTCCATCGACTGGGACTCCTGCTGCAACGCCTCGGCCATCGGTAAGACGCCGACCGCTTGCGCGGTACGCAGCAGGTTCTCATCCATCGGCGTGATTCTGGCCAGCTCGACACGCTCATTGAGGTGGCGTTCGAGCGCGTCGATCCTCGCCTGATGCTCGGCAGCGGAATCGGCAATGGCTGTTTGAACCTTGCCGAGATCGGCCTGGAGCGCCGCGGCCTGACTCTGCGCTGCCTCGTAGTCGGTTTCGAGCGTTGACAGACGCGCCGCGAGCAGCTCCTTTTGGGTCGCCACGCCTGCCGTTTCTTCCTGCGCGGCGGCGATTTCGGCCGCGTGCGCCGCTTTCAGTCCGGTCATCGCGCGCTCAAGATCGGCCCTGGCCGTGTCATTGGCCGCGACCTGCGCCTCCAGCCGTTGCTTCTCCTCCTGAGAGTGTGCCTTCAGATTGGCGATCTCGGAACGGATAGCCTCCTGAACTTCCTCGGAGCGCACGCGTTGTGAATCGGCGTTGCGCATCTGCTGCTCAATCTGCTTGATCTGTTCATCCTTTTCGTCGAGCTGCGCGTAGAGTTGGTCGTCGTACCACTCGTAGAGTGCATAGACGCCAAAGAGGATGAACAGCAGAAAGATGGCAAGTGATTTCCAGAACGAATGGCTGGCGTCGGACATCATGGGCTCCCGTGGATCGATGAATGGCGGCGATCACTGGCATGATCAATCGCCGGGCGATTATCACGCATTTAAGGCCATGATGCGCGGCCCGCCCGAGCGCGCTCCCGGTACGCGCTACTGGAGACCGACGGCGGTCATCGCCTGCTGGGCAATCTCCAGCTCCTCATTGGTCGGGATCACGAGTACCTTGACCTCGCCATCCGCGACACTGACACAGCGCTCGCCGCGAGAATCGCCGGATTGGTTGGCCGACGCGTCGAGCACAATCCCCAGACGCTCAAGCCCCTTACAGGAGCGCGCGCGGATCTGCGCCGAGTTCTCTCCGATGCCGCCGGTAAAGACAATGGCATGAACCTGTCCAAGCACCGCATAGTAAGCGCCGATGTACTTCTTGAGCCGATGCACATTGATGCTGATGGCCAGCTTGGCACGCGCGTTGCCTTCACCAGCCTGGCGATCGATCTCGCGCATATCATTGACGCCGCAGATGCCCAGCAAACCGCTCTCGCGGTTGAGCAGATGATCGATCTGGTCGATGTCGAACCCCAGGTTTTGGTTGAGATAAATCAGCACGCCGGGATCGATGTCTCCCGAGCGCGTGCCCATGACCAACCCTTCGAGCGGAGTCATCCCCATGGAGGTATCCATGCACTGGCCCCTGCGGATGGCCGTCGCGCTGGTTCCATTGCCGAGATGCAGGGTGATCAGATTGCACTGACTCAATGGCTTGCCGAGCAGGCGCGCAGCCCGTTTCGCCACGTACAGGTGCGAGGTTCCGTGGAAGCCGTAACGCCTGATCTGGTGTTTGGTATAGAGATATTCGGGGATGGCGTAGCGATAGGCGGTCGGTGTCATGCTCTGGTGGAAGGCGGTGTCGAAGATGGCCACCGACGGCACCTTCGGGAAGAGTCGGCGCGTGACCTCGATGCCCGACAGATTCCCCGGATTGTGCAGCGGCGCCAGCGCGATGACGCCCCGGATGGCCTCTACGACACCATCGTCGACGATCACCGGCTCTTTAAAGTGCGTGCCGCCGTGCACCACGCGATGTCCGATGGCGACCAGTTCCGAGACGTCGGCCAGCGAACCAGTGTCGCGCAAACGGGCCACGATCCGGTCGATGCCTTCGTCGTGATTCGCGACCGGATGGGTCTCCTCGCTGGAGCGTTGCGAGCCGTCCGCTTCCAGCCATGTATGCTTGAGTTCGCCCTTCGGCTCGGCGATGCGCGCCACCAGGCCGTTGGCGATCGAGACCCAATCTTCACTTCTGAAGAGCTGATATTTGATCGACGAGCTGCCCGAGTTCAGAACCAGTATCTTCATTGTCCGTTCTCCTGATGCTGCGCATCACTTTCGGCTTGGGCTTGGATGGCGGTAATGGCGACGGTATTGACGATATCGGTCACCGTGCAGCCACGGCTGAGGTCGTTGACCGGTTTGTTGAGACCCTGGAGCACGGGGCCGATAGCGACCGCGCCGGAGCTGCGCTGCACGGCCTTGTAAGTGTTGTTGCCGGTGTTGAGGTCGGGGAAGATCAGCACGCTTGCGCGTCCGGCCACCTCGCTGCCCGGCATCTTGGAGCGGCCGATGGCCATGTCGACGGCCGCATCGTATTGAATCGGACCCTCCAGCTTCAGATCCGGGCGGCGCTCGCGGGCGATGTGCACCGCATCGCGCACGCGCTCGACGTCCGCGCCCTTGCCCGAGCTTCCGCTGGAGTACGACAGCATGGCGATCCGCGGCTCGATGCCAAAGGCGGCGGCGGTGGCCGCCGAGCTGATGGCGATATCGGCGAGATCCTCCGCGTTCGGATTGGGATTGATGGCGCAGTCGCCGTAGACTAGTACCTGATCGGGCATACACATGAAGAAGACGCTGGAGACCAGCTTGACACCGGGTTTGGTCTTGACCGTCTCGAAGGAGGGGCGAATAGTGTGCTGGGTGGTGTTGGCGGCGCCCGAGACCATGCCGTCGGCATCGCCGAAGTAGACCATCAGGGTACCAAAGTAGCTCACGTCCTCGAGTACGTCGTAGGCCATCTGCTCGGAGATGCCCTTGTGCTTGCGCAGCTCAAAGTAGGCCGCGGCATAGCGGTCGCGATCGGGTGAGGTCATCGGGTCGATGATACGAATATTATCCAGCTCAAGCCCCAGCTCGCCGATGCGCCGCCGGATCCTGTCCGGATCCCCGAGCAGGATCAGATCCGCGACCTGGCGCAGGGTCAGGATCTCAGCCGCGCGCAGGATCCGCTCGTCGGAGCCCTCCGGCAGCACGATGCGCTGGCGCCGAGACTTGGCGCGACGGATGAGCTCGTACTCGAACATCAGCGGCGTAACGCGATCATGCTGCTGAATGGCCACCCGCCCACGCAACTCATCGACATCCACACAGCTCTCGAAAAGCCCCAGCGCGGTCGCGATCTTGCGCTCGTCGCCGGGTAGAATGGTCGCCTTGATGCGGTTGAGGTTCATGACCGTCGCGTGGGTATCCTGCGGGACCTGCAGGATGGACACTGTGCTGCGGCGCAGTCCCTCGATGAGCTTCTGAACCTTCTCCGCCGGACGCAACCCGCCGGTCAGTAGCAGCCCGGCAACACGCGGAAAGGCCAAGGAGAGATCGGCCACCAGGCTTGCCAGGATGATGTCCGAGCGATCACCAGAGGTGATGATGAGACAGCCGTCCTCGATATAGTTGAGGAAAGACGGGATCTCCATCGCTGCGATCTTGTAGTTGGTCACAACCTGATTTGTGGCTTCGCCCTCGCCGCACAGACATTCGGCATTGAGTGCCTGGCGAATCTCGGCAACGGTCGGCATTCCGAGGGTCGGCTGCTCCGGGAACACGTAGATCTTTTCGAATTCGGCCTGCAGCTCGTCCGCCCGGGCGCGCACCGTGTCCAGGTGCTCGGGCGCGATGCCATTGATGAAGCTTGCCAGAAAGTTGGTACCACGCTCGCGCATCAGCTCGTGGGCGATGTGCAGCGCATCGACGGCCTCTTCGGGCGAACGCTCGAAACCCTTGACTACGACCACCATGCTGCAACCGAAATGGCTCGCCAGGTCGGCGTTAAATCCGAACTCCAGTGACGGGATGAGACCACTGTGGTCGGTTCCCGCGCAGACGACGATGTCGCAGCGCTCCTCGAGCATCTTGAATTTGTTCATGATGAGCTTGAGCAGCTCGTCGTAGCGCCCGCTGCCGAGGAACTGGCGAGCAGTCTCCACCGTGCAGCCATAGAGCATTTCGGGCGGAAAGGACAGCTCGTAGCGGCTGCGGATCAAATCGGTCAGGTTGTCGGGTTCCATCCCCTGTGGCGCGAACGGGCGGAAGAATCCCACCTTGCGATTCACGGTCGATAGCATCTCCATGATGCCAAGGACGACGACAGACTTGCCGCTACCGGCACCGGCACCGGCGACAAAAACGCTTTGCATGAATTTTCCTCATCAGGAGCGACGATCGGCGAAGAACGCGCAAAATGCTGCACTGCAGAAAAAATAACAGATATCCTGAGTAAAAGGCATGCGACTTGATGGCAATATTGCTTAATAGGTCGAAAACTGATCAAAAACCCACACTAATCGCCAACTCAAGCCATTTCAGACGAGGCGAGTGCGCCCTCCGGCGGAATCGCGCCTTGCTGTGTCATCCTGCCAACATCACCTGAACACTGAAGCTCAAAACCGCATGGACACCAAAAACAGCTCCCTTTACCCCTCCACTGAACCCTTCGCGACCCACGCGATGGACTTGGACAACGCACACCGCCTCTATGTCGAGGAGTGCGGGCGTCCCGACGGTATCCCGGCAATCTTCCTGCACGGCGGACCCGGCGCGGGTTGCGAACCAGCGCATCGCGGTTTCTTCGATCCCACGCGCTATCGCGCCGTGCTCTTCGATCAGCGCGGCTGTGGGCGCTCGACGCCCCATGCCTCCCTGGTGGCCAACACGACCTGGGATCTGGTTGCGGACATGGAGCTGATCCGTACACGATTGGGCATCGAGCGCTGGCTGGTCTTCGGCGGTTCTTGGGGTTCGACCCTGGCGCTGGCGTATGCCCAGCGCCATCCCGAGCGTGTCTCGGCCTTGGTGGTGCGCGGGATCTTTCTGTGTCGTGAGACCGAGATCCGCTGGTTCTATCAAGAGGGCGCAAGCTGTGTCTTCCCCGACTACTGGGAGGATTATCTGGCGCCGATCCCGCAGGCCGAGCGCCACGATCTGCTCATGGCCTATCACAGACGTCTCACCAGCACGGACGAGGCGCAGCAGGTGCGCGCAGCCCAGGCGTGGTCGATCTGGGAAGGGCGCACCGCCACCCTGCTTGGGAGTCCGGGTGTTCAGGCCCACTTTGCCGACCACCATGTCGCGCTGAGCCTGGCGCGTATCGAGTGCCACTACTTCGTCAATCAGGCGTTCCTGGAACCTAACCAGCTTTTGCGCGATGCCCAGCGTCTGGCCGACATTCCAGGCGTCATCGTGCAGGGTCGCTACGATCTCATCTGCCCCATGCGCTCGGCTTGGGATCTGCATCAAGCGTGGCCGGGCGCTGAGTTGCAGGTGATCGCCGACGCTGGCCATTCGGCCTTCGAGCCGGGCATCCGCCGCGCCCTGGTCGCCGCCACCGACCGCTTCGCGCGGGAACTAGGTTGACGCGATGATCGCTCTGCTGCAACGGGTCGCCTGGGCCAGAGTCGAGGTGGACGGCCAGATCATCGGCGCGATCGACCGGGGGTTGTTGGTGTTGGTCGGCGTGCAGAAGGGCGACACCCTGGCGCGCACGGATCGGCTGCTGGAGCGTCTGCTCGGCTATCGCGTTTTTCCCGATACGCAAGATCGAATGAACCTGAGCCTGCGCGACATCGACGGCGCTCTCCTGCTGGTCCCGCAGTTCACCCTCGCGGCGGATACCAGAAAAGGCACCCGCGCCAGTTTTACGTCGGCGGCACCACCGGATGAAGGCGAGCGTCTGTTCGATGCGCTCCTTGCGCGCGCGTTCGGCGAACATCCACATGTGGCCGCCGGGCGCTTCGGTGCCGATATGCAGGTCAGTCTGCTCAATGACGGTCCGGTGACTTTCTGGCTGGAGACTTGAGTCTATCCGGTCCTCGGCGAGAAACCGCGTCCTTCAGGGCGGGGTAATTGACGGAAACGACCAAGCTTTCTAGCAGGGGCCAAGTCATCGGCCGCATCAAGGATACCGGTTTGCAGTAGCCCCCCGGCTCGTGTCTAACGATTACCCAGGCGGGAGCCACACCCGCTAGAACACGCGGCCTTACCAGGCCGCGCTGCCGCGTTCTCCAACATGATTGGTTGCGCCACAAGTTTGACTCCTAGTGCGTGGCAAACACGGTTAATTGTGTCAAACCGCGGTTGAGATCCGGGGCGTAACGCCTTGTAGAGTGCCTCACGCGCCAACCCCGTCGCCTTGGCGATCTCGGTCATTCCTCGCGCGCGGGCTGCAGTGCCCAGCGCTTGCGCCAAGGCGGCGGGATCGTTTTCTTCCAGAACGATGGTCAGATATTCGGCGATCGCTTGATCGCCTTCCAGGTACTCGGTGATATCGAATTCGGGCAAATCGGCGACTCGGATCTTCTCAGTCATGGGTCAATCCTCGATGGTGGACGCAAGTGCCACGGCTTTGTCGATGTCGGCCTGCTGAGTCGACTTCTCACCGCCACCCAGCATCAGAATCAGCACCGGACCGCGCTGGACGTAGTACATCCGCCAGCCAGGCCCGAAATGCTCGCGCATCTCGAAAATAGCCTTGCCCACTGGTTTCACGTCGCCGAGATTGCCGAGTTGGGCCTTTTCGAGCCGACGCGCCAGACGCCGCTTCGTCAAGCCGTCCTTGAGGCCGGACAGCCAGGCGGCAAAGGCGGGCGTTTGCTTGACCGTGAACATCGCATGATCGTAATCGCTCGATTACAAGCAAACAAGACCACTGGCATCTGACGGGGCGAAACAGCGCTCAGTCAGTTCCCAGTACAGTTTACGGAATTCGATTCGGGAGCGAGAAAAGATCCTGGGTGTGATCGTCTCGTTGCTGCGGTTTCGGCCCTGGCTTGCGTCGCTGGAGCGCACACCCTAGGCGTTGCTCTAGAGCCTCAACAAAGGAGGCACGACGCCTGCTCGACCCCCGTCACGCCAGCAAGGCGGCGACGCTGGAGCGGGCTTTGCTCGCGCTGGGCCGACGCCTGACGATCAAGATCGAGAAAGCGGCTTGATGTCGATGTCTCGGGGGGAGCCTACGACAAATCCAACCGCGAGCCATTCTTCGAACTGCCAGCACGTCTGGGCTGGCGGGCTTGCACCGACTCTCGATCTGCCTGAAACATAACGTATAAATCACCCGCCGACAGAGGAGGTCGGGTGAATTTTCTTGTCAGCTTCTATTATTTTCTCGAGATACTTAGCAAATTCTGTAGTGTCCGCAAAGTAGTTCGGATAGGCTTTTTTTAAGCTATGAATAGACGATGCTGCTACAAGGACGACATCTTTTTGGTCATTGTCTTTGAATTTGGCTTCTTGTTCGGCGTACTCTCTTGATGCATATCCCAATTGGTCAGAAGGAAATCGTCTCACTTTGATATTAGATTTATCTATTTCCAATGTTAGCAGAAAAAAATCATTTTTATTACTTGTGTCTTTGCCCAAATGTCTTGTTGATACTGCAAATGCCCTGAGTCTGGACAATACATCTAGACGACTAATATATTTAATTAACTCATGCCTTTCAGTGCTACTTGCGTCTTTCGCGAGCTTTCGGTTTTCCATGTCAGAAAAAGCGACGCTTGTGTACTTGAAAAAATTTAGCCACGCATCATGACCTTGGCTAGCTTTCAAGGCTTGACCAGTAAAAGCGTCAACTACTTCGACGGCTGTTGCCCAAGAATGCTGTATTTTACTTCGTATTTGTAATTCTATTTTGTGATTGTTATATTGTTTTTTTGCTCCGCTATATTTATACACTAAATGGATTCCTCTATATCCAGAATCCTTTGGGTTGGCTATATAATCTCTTTCTCGATGTAGGATATTTCGAGTTCTACCACCAACTATCAAGTCTCGTGTCAAATAAACGTCTGCCTTGGTTGAAACTACGATTCTACAACCAGCAACATCTTCCATCCGGTCCAATTTCATACCGCTCTCTCTTCGCAATTTAGCTAAGATAGAGGGCGTGCGTTTGAGCCTTTGTACAACCAAAGCTTTTGCGTCAACAAGAAATGCCTTATTTCGAAAGTACATGAGCATCGAATGCATTGGATACGCATGTGATGATCTCCAGTTAGAAAGGACATCAAATGACTCAAACAATTTATCTACATCAGAAACGTCCTGCTTTTCGATCAGATAATCACCTGCACGACGAACTTGCTTCTTGGAAAACGCTAGTTCAATCCAATTCATAATAGTTGCGCGTAAAAGCTAACGGTTGATTAGATAGAATCTACGTTCGTCATACTAGACAGATTCTGCGTCCACCGTACTCAACAGCTCCTGTCTAGTACGGAACGCGACAGCAGGAAGCAGTCGCCCACTACTCTGACCACCGTATCGTGTGCAAGATAACCCCGAACGAAACCGGGGCGTGAAGAAAGCCCGTCGCTCCAGCGGAAACAGATACGATTTGAGATGTAGCGCACAAATCCGTGGGTTTGGTGGCCATGCACATCCGGTCGGGTTCTTGTGTTCTCGGGAAATCATCCAGGATCGCGGCGTGTGCCGTTGCGCTGGTCGCGGGGTCTGGCTGCGACTCGGTCGCTCGGGAGACGAACAATCGATAGAGAGGGTGTGCAACGTAGGCCGAAACGAGCTGCCTGAACAAGTCCGCCGATTCCCGGCTTCGTCCTGTATGCCTCGGGGTTATATAAATCCGCACGTATTCAAATCATCGACATCCCGCTGGTCTGGGGCGACGTCGAACATTACCATTCGCCCATCAACGCCCGATGTCTCGCGCCGCAGTGGTGCGAAAAACCCTGACTCAAAACCAACCTCAGGAGAAAAAGCCCCATGGACCAATCGGTCCAACGCTGTAAAAAGATCTACGCCATCGACCGTTGGGGCGAGGGCTATTTCGGCATCAACGCGCTCGGGCATCTGTGCGCGCGGCCCGATCCTGGCGATCCGACTGAGATCGATCTGTCGCTGCTCGCGGCGCGTATCCAGGCCGAAGGGTTCTCTCTGCCGGTGCTGGTGCGGTTTAACGACATTTTGCGACATCGGGTGCATGCGCTGGATCGGGCCTTTGCGAAGGCTATTAGCGCCTGCGGCTATGCTGGGCGCTATCAGCCGGTCTATCCCATCAAGGTCAATCAGCAGGCGAGCGTGGTGCAAGAGATTCTGCACTCGGGTCAGGCCGGTCTAGAGGCCGGTAGCAAGCCGGAGCTGATGGCGGTGCTGGCGCTCTCGCCGCCTGGCGGACTGGTTGTGTGCAACGGCTATAAGGATCGCGAATACATCCGCGTCGCGCTCATCGGCCGACGCCTTGGGCTGCGTGTCTATATCGTCATCGAGAAGCCCTCCGAGGTGCCGTTGATCCTGGAAGAAGCCGAACGGCTGGGAGTCGAGCCGCTGCTCGGTGTGCGGGTGCGACTGGCCGCCGCCGCGGCCGGTAACTGGCAGAGCAGCGGCGGGGAGAAGGCCAAATTTGGTCTGGCGGCGCATCAGCTCTTGGAGCTGGTGCGGATGCTGGAGGCCGCGGGTAAGCTCGGCTGGCTCTCGCTGCTGCATGCACATCTAGGCTCCCAGATCCCGAGTTTGCAGGACATCCGCGCCGGTGCGGCAGAGCTTGCTCGTTTCTATGCCGAGCTGCGTCGTCTGGGTGCGCCCATCGGGGTGATCGACGTCGGCGGGGGTCTCGGGGTGGACTATGAAGGCACCAGCACCCGCAATTACTGCTCGGTAAACTACGGCTTCGAGGACTACGCCGCAGCGATCGTCAACACCATCGCCGCCGAGTGCCGCCGCGACGCGCTGCCCGAGCCGGACCTGCTCAGCGAGTCCGGGCGGGCCATGACCGCCCATCACGCCGTGCTGATCACCAATGTCATCGACCGCGAGCTGGCCGGCGGGCTGGATGTCATGGTACGCGACAGCGAGGACGATGCCACCCTGGAGGCGCTAGCGCATCAACTGCGCACTGCCGGCCAGTCCTCGCCGCAGGAGGTCTATGCCGAGTCCCGCGAGCTGCTCGGCGTGGCCCGCGAGTGCTTCGCTCAGGATCGTCTCGATCTGGCCGGGCGCGCGCGGGCAGAGGAGCTGTTCTTTGCCATCTGCCGCGCGCTTGCCAAGCGTCTCGATCCCGGCGTGCGCCGTCACCGCGAGTTGGCCGATGAGATCAACGCTCTACTGGCGGACAAGCTATTTTGCAATTTCTCGCTGTTTCAGTCGCTGCCCGACATCTGGGCGCTCGATCAGATCTTCCCGATCGTGCCCATCCAGCGTCTGAACGAAGCCCCACAAGCGCGCGCGGTCGTGTACGATCTCACCTGCGACTCCGACGGCTGTATCGCCCACTATGTCGACGCGGGCGGCATTGAGGCCAGCCTGCCGGTGCATGCCGACACGGGCCTTGATGCGCCTTATCTACTGGGCTTTTTCATGGTCGGCGCCTATCAGGAGATCCTCGGCGACATGCACAATTTGTTCGGCGACACCGACGCGGTCAATGTCGCGCTGGACCCGAGTGCACCCGAGGGCTATCGCCTGCTTGATGCCGAACGTGGCGATACCACCGATGAATTGCTGAGCTATGTCCATTTCGAGCCGCGCGCACTGCTTGCGCACTACCGACGCAAGCTTGAGGCGACCGGGCTGGATCGCCCGACTCGCGAGCGGCTGTTCATCGAACTCAAGGCGGGACTCTATGGCTACACTTACCTTGATACCTGAGTCGCATGAGCGCGCCAGGGCGTGCACGGACATGACTGGTCTCTCGTTGAGACACATGCATGCAACGCATCTGCTCTGCTGCTGGCGAATCTGGGGTTGACAATTCCGGGTGACGCGGAATGACTGAAATGCTAACTCTTTGCTCTGCCATGACTTAGACTGCAGTTTTAGCTGGGAGATGCCTTTATGTGCGAAACCTACGGCTGCAACATCACACCGGGCAACGAGCACCTCGTGCGTGGCGAGGGTAAGCACGCCAAGACCGCGGATGGTCGTGCAGCCGTCACCGTACTCCAAGGGCTGCTCTCGGAGAACGATCATCAGGCCGCGCGCAATCGTCAGCACTTCGACAGCCGGGGCCTACTGGCGCTCAACCTCATGTCCGCTCCCGGCTCCGGCAAGACCAGTCTGCTTGAGGCCACCATCGAGATCCTGGGGCAGCACTTTGGGATCGCCGTCATTGAGGGTGCTCTCGAAACCGAGAACGATGCCGAGCGCATTCGCGCCAAGGGTGTGCAGGCGATCCAGATCACCACCGGCAGCGCCTGCCATCTCGATGCACATCTGGTGCATGATGCCCTGCAACGCCTGGATCTGAGCGGAATCGACATCCTCTTCATCGAGAATATCGGCAACCTGGTCTGTCCCGCCAGCTTCGATCTTGGCCAGCATCGCAACGTCATCCTGCTGTCGGTCCCCGAGGGTGATGATAAACCGGCAAAGTATCCAGTCATGTTCCGGTGCGCCGATCTGGTGCTCTGCGCCAAGGCCGATCTGCTGCCCTTGATGCCAGAGTTCCAACCCGATCGGGCCGAGCGTTATCTGCGCGATCTCGCCAGCGCGGCCCCGTTCGAGAGCGTCTCGACACGCGCTAGCAGCGATCTGACGCCCTGGCTCCAGTGGCTTCAGGACGAGTTGCACGCCCAGCGCGCGCGCCTTGAGCTTGGGCGCACCATTGGGCCCAACATCCACAATAACGGCGTGCGCCGTCAGATCGCATCGGAGCAGGGTGCGCCTGGACAGCAGCATCACGTACACAGCCACGGCTGAGCGCCTCTGGCGTTTGGCCGATGCCTGTGTCGCCCAAAAGCGGCTTACAGCGTAGGATAATAATAAGACTGCAAACAACCAAACCAGCTCTGGAGGATTCGCAGCAGTGTTTTCAAAACCCATCAAAGCGTTTCTGTCGACAACGGCCCTGGCGACCGTTCTGATGGCACATGCGCCACTGAGCGAAGCGTTCAACTTTGGCAACATGATGAATCCCAGCCGATGGATGGGAAGCGACCGTTACGACAATCGCTATGACGATCCCTACTGGGGTGGGCCTCCTTATGGAGGAGGCTACGGCTATCCGGGAGTATACGGCTCGCCCTACGGCGTACCCTACGCAGCCCCTGGGTTCGGCGGTGTTCCAGCCCCCGGATACGGTGCGCCTGGATACGGTGCCGTACCGGCCCCGGCCCAGGGCAGCCGTGACAGCAGCGAGGTGGAAGCCTTGAAACGACGCATCGAGGAACTGGAGGCCAGACAGCAGCAGACCCAACCGCAACCTCGCTCGGACGATTGGCCGTCCGCCCCCGCCTTCAGGCCGATGGATCAGTACTGATCACGCGCCCGAACCCCGCCGTCCTGGCGGGGCTTTCGTTTCAGCACCAACATCTGGTAGCTGATAGCGCCGAAAGCTGGAAGATCGCCGCAGAACGGCTCCCCTGTTAAGATTCGCCGTCATCCACTAGGAGCTACTGATCCATGCTGAAATTCGCCCGTCCACTGCTTGCGCTGGCGCTTGTTTGCGGATCTTCCGTTGCCGTATCCGCCGACGAGAAGGGCTATGTCGTCTACCGTAGCGCAGCCTCTTTCGAGACCGTGCTCGATGGGTTGAGGTTCGCGATCGAGGAGCGCGGGTTTTACATCAACAATGTGCTCGATATCGGCGGGATGCTCAAGCGCACCGGCAAGGACCTGGGCGCGGATGAGCGCATGTATGCCCAAGCCCGTTCGGTAGAGTTTTGTAGTGTTTTGCTCGCGCGTGAGATGGTCAGCGAGAACCCGGCGCGTATCGTCAATTGTCCTTTCATCATCAGTGTGTATCAGCGCCCCGACGATCTGGATAACACTTATCTGGTTCACCGCGAGATTCCGACCGAGGAGCTGGCATCGAGCACGGCCATGGTCAATGTAGCGGACATGCTCAAAGCAGTTTCCGAAGCGGCGATCGACTGGTGATCGCTTTCAACCGGAGATCGCGCCCGTCGCGACCGAGGTGCAGGTTGCGTTAAATGTCGACCGTACCGAGCCGGGGCGCGAGTCTGCGCGAAATCGCCTTCCGTTATCTCCCTAGAATCCTGCACGTTCTGCGCACCGAGGGTGCCAGCGTCCTCGTGCGCAAGCTCCGACGGCGTCTGAGCACAACCCCGCTCGTCATCAAGGGACCGCCCGCGCTGCTGAGACTTGCCGAGCCTTATGTCCCGATCGCCTTTGCCGAGACCGACGCACCGCTGGTCTCGATCGTCATCCCTGTCCACGACCAGTTCGCCTACACGCATCATTGTCTGTGCGCGCTTGCTCAGGCCGGAGCAGAGATCGACTTTGAGGTTATCGTGGTCGACGATTGTTCGCGCGACGATAGCGCCTCGCGCATCAGCCGTTATCCTGGCGTTAAGCTGGTGAGTAACGCCAAGAATCTGGGGTTTGTCGGCTCCTGCAATCGGGGGGCGGAGCTGGCTCGGGGTGACTTCATCGTCTTTTTGAACAACGACACCCAGGTTCAGCCAGGCTGGCTTGATGCGCTGGTGCTGACGTTCGTGGAGGTTGAGGACGCGGGGATTGTCGGCAGCAGGCTGATCTATCCAGACGGTCGTCTACAGGAGGCCGGCGGCATCCTCTTCAGCGATGGCTCGGCCTGGAACTACGGCCATCTGGACGATCCCTACAAGCCGCAATACAGCTACCGTCGCGCCGTGGATTATTGCTCTGGGGCGGCGCTGGCGATCCGTACCAGCCTGTTCCGGCGGCTCGACGGCTTTGATCCGGCCTTCGCGCCCGCCTACTATGAAGACACCGACCTGGCCTTTCGCGTCAGACAGGCGGGCCATGAGGTCTACTACCAGCCGCAATCGCTGGTCGTTCACTTCGAGGGCGTGACGGCTGGGCGCGACGAGCGGGCAGAGACGGGACTCAAACGCTATCAGCGCATCCACGCCGAGACCTTCCGGCGGCGCTGGGCGCGGGAGCTGGCGGACTTTGGCGAGCGCGGCGACGAGCTGGAGCATCTGAAAGAGCGGGGCGTGCGCCGACGCGCGCTGGTGATCGACAATTACATGGTCACACCGGACCGGGAGTCTGGATCGCTGCGGATGCTCAATCTGTTCCGCATTCTGCAGGGACTCGGCTACAAGGTGACTTTCGCTGCCGCCAATCTGGAGGCGCCGCAGCCCTATGTCGCGGATCTTCAGCGCATGGGGGTCGAGGTGCTCTACCGGCCCTATGTCCGTTCGATCGCACGCCATCTGTCCGCGCGCGGACAGGATTACGATCTGGTCATCCTCAGCCGCGCGGATGCCGCCGCGCAGGTCATCGGTGCCGCGCGACGCCACTGCACCCAGGCGCGCATCCTCTTCGACACGGTGGATCTGCATTTTCTGCGCGAGCGACGGTTGGCGGAGCTGCGCGGCGATCGTGCGACACACCTGGTCGCCGAGGCACGCAAGCGCCAAGAGCTGGACCTGATGCGCCAGACCGATCTGACCCTGGTCGTCAGCGAGCACGAGCGCGATCTGCTGGCCGTCGAAGCCCCGGACGTCGAGGTCCGTGTCGTGTCCAATATCCACCAGATCTTCGGCTCGGCCAGACCCGTGCACGAGCGCCATGGCCTGCTCTTCATCGGTGCCTTCGCCCATCCGCCCAACCGCGATGCCGTGCGCTTCTTCTGCCGGGAGGTCATGCCGCTGATTCGCGCGCGCGATCCGGGCATTGTGCTGAAGGTGATCGGCGCCGATCCGCCAGCCGAGATTGTGGCCTGCGCGCGCGAGGATGTCGCCATCCTTGGCTATGTCCCGGATGTCGCGCCTTACTTCGCGAGCTGTCGGATGTCGATTGCGCCACTGCGCTATGGCGCCGGGGTGAAGGGCAAGATCAATCAGAGTCTCGCCCACGGCCTGCCCGTGGTTGCCACTCAGATCGCCGTCGAGGGCATGCATCTGGTTGACGGCGAGTCGGTGTCGATTGCCGATACGCCGGCGGAGTTCGCCGACGCGATCCTGCGTCTGCATGCCGACGCACAACTCTGGCAGCGACTCTCCGATGGCGGCTTGCGTGTCATGGAGGCACATTTCAGCTTCGCCGCGGCCGAGCGGGCCGTGCGCGAGGCGCTCGGCCCGCAGTGTCTGCCATGAGCGTGCCTCCCAAGGTCTCGGTCATTATCGTCAACTACAACGCGGGCGCGCTGCTGCACCAATGTGTCGCGGCGGTGCTGGCGTCCGATGTCGCGGTGGAGGTCATCGTCAGTGACAATGGTTCGAGCGACGCCAGTCTCGAGGCGCTGCGGCGCGACTGGGACGATGATGCGCGTCTGACTATCTTGGAGAACGGCGCCAACCTGGGGTTCGCGAAGGCCAACAACCGGGCGCTGCCACTAACCCGTGCGCAATGGCTGCTGTTTCTCAACCCGGACTGTTTGGTCTCGCCAGACACCTTGGGGCGTATGGCGGCTTTTCTGGGCGCTCGGGCGGACGTCGGCATGGCCGGTTGTCTGGTGCTCGATCCGGACGGCGGCGAGCAGGTCGCCTGTCGACGTGCCATCCCTGATCCCTGGATTGCCTTGAAACGCATCCTGCGTCTGGATCGTCTGGGCTGGCGATCCGACGCTCGGCGTCTCGATCAGAGCGCCGCGCCACTGCCGACTGAGCCGATAGAGGTCGAGGCGATTTCAGGCTCGTTCATGTTTGTGCGCCGCGCCGCGCTCGATGCGGTCGGACCGCTCGACGAGGGCTACTTTCTGCACTGCGAGGATCTGGACTGGTTCGTGCGTTTCCAGCGTGCCGGATGGAAGATCGCCCTGGTCCCGGATGTCAGCGTTATCCACCACAAGGGCGCGTGCAGCACGGGTGCGCCGATTGCGGTGGAGCGCCACAAACATCGCGGGATGGAGCGCTTCTTTCGCACCTATCAATATCACCGCTATCCCCGTCTCTTCAGCAGGCTGGTTGTTATGGGAATCTGGCTGCATTTCGGACTCAAGGCCAGCGTGCTCGCCGCACGACGGGTGCTGGCGCGTCAGCCTGGGGAGACAGTTGGATGAATCAGCCAGGGCAGGGCGATCTGGGGACCGTACTGGTGACTGGTGCGACCGGTCGGGTCGGTCGTGTACTGGTCGCGGCGTTGCTGGCGGAGGGTTGTGCAGTCAGCGTGCTCACCCGCTCGCCCGAGGTCGCACAGCGTCTCTGGCCGGATGGCGCAGTGGGTGTGCGTGAGGCGGATCTCGCCGATGCGACCAGCCTGAACGCACCGCTCGACGGGATCGATACGCTCTTTCATCTGGCCAGTTATGCGCCTGCACCCGGCGAACCCGATCTCTACAACGCCCCGCGCCATTGGGAGGTGAGCGTCTCCGGCACCGCCAATCTACTGGCCGATCCCAGCGCAGCGTGCCTCAAGCGGCTGGTGTATGTCAGCACCGTCAAGGCGATCGGCGATGCGGCCGGGGCGCTTGGGCGACCCGCCAGCGAGGATAGCGCGGCGCAACCAGATACGCTCTATGGCCGCGCCAAGCTCGCGGCGGAGCACCAAGTCCTGGAGGTGGGGCGTACGCGGGGTATCCAGGCCAGCGTCATGCGGCTGCCCATGGTGTATGGACTTGACGGTGCCGGGAATCTCGCGCGCATGATCGCAGCGGTCGCGGCAAGGCGCTTTCCGCCCTGGCCGCGGATCGACAATCATCGCTCGGCGATCCATGTCGAGGACGCGGTCAGGGCCGCCATCCTCATCGCCCGGAACGCCGAGAGCGCCGGTCAGGTCTACTGCGTCACGGATGGGTGCAGCTATTCGACCCGTTGGATGTATGAACAGATCCTGCTGGCGCTGGGGCGTTGCGTCCCGCGCTGGACGGTACCTGCGTGGCTACTGCGCCTTGCGGCTTGGGGTGGCACACTCGCCGAGTGGGTGCTGCGTCGGCGCATGCCACTGACGCGCGCCGGACTCGACAAGCTGATCGGGGATGCCTGGTACTCATCCGAGAAGCTCAGCCGAACGCTTGGCTTCACTCCCAGGCATAGCCTCGTGGACGAGATTCCGAGGTTGGTTCGACGCTCGCGGGCATGACCTGCTCCATGACCTCGGCGACCGCGCGCTCGGTCAGCGGGTTCTGGCTTAGTAACCGCGCCGTGCCCTTGCGTAGATGATCTGCGAGGCTGCTGGCGGCCAGGGTCATGGCGTTCTCACCCTGACGGTTGGTAAACAGGAACACGCGCCGAAACTCGCTCACCCAGTTCAGTCGCAGTGTATTGCGCGTACCGCGCGCGCTCTGGAACTCGACCCAGGCGCCAACCTCCAGTTTGTGCACCAGGCCGTCATAATCGTCGTTAATTGGGTGTTCGGTGTTTGAGGCAACGACCTTACGCGTCTCGGACTGGGCTGGCGGGTGGGGTTGCGCTGGGGCATCTTTGCGCAAGGCCGCGACATGGAGCTGAATCAAATCGCTGAAAAAGTCGTTCCAAATGTCTTGCCTGCCAACCTGTTCGATTCCTTCGCGCAGCCCCTTGAGCATCGTTGGCAACATCATCACCAGTCGATCGCGCTCCTGCGAGCTGGATTTGGCGATCACACTCCAGGTCAGTTCGTCCATGAGTTGCAGGGATTCACTCCACTGGGTGCTAAATTCGCCATGGCGTGCAAAGGCATCGACCAGCACGAGCCGCCAATGGCGTGTGAGAAAATCGGCGATCAGCGCCGGTGTCGCGCGATGATTGATGCGTGAGTCCACTTCCGCAATCGCGCGTCCTTCGGCCAACTCTTCGCGTTCACGTACGGCGAGCGCATCGACCATGCCGACCGCCTTGTCGCTGGCGGTTTTTTCCTCATCCTGCAGAAAATCGCCGAGCGTCTCGATCTGTGTCTCGAAGATGCCTATATCGGAGTCGAAACCTGCGATCACTGCGTCGACGACACTGCTGATCTTTGCCAGCAAGCGCGGCTCGTCCTGTGCGTTGCGCCCGATGCCTGCCTGGGCAATCGCATCGAGCAGACGCCGCGCCGGATGCTCGCGCTCGGAGAAGAACTGCTTGTCGAGCAGCGCGACCTTGAGCACCGGGATCTGCAACTTGGCGATCTCAGCGCGCACGCTGGCGGGCAGCTCTGGATCTCGGAAGATGGCGTCGAAGAGCATCGCCACGATGTCCATGGTCATCACATCAATGGGTTGTGACCAGTTCGCCATGGGCGTTGAGCGGATTTGTCGCAGCACATTGCTGCCATGGGGGTTGATCTGGACCGACCCCAGACCAGGCATGCTCGTATCGGCCTGGCCGCGCTGAAGCTCACCGAGTGCTGAAATGAGCTGGCTGCTGGCAAAGGGTTGTGGTCCCATGCCCTGTCCCGGCATACGAGGCCCCACCTGCTGCGCGCTCTGCCAGCCGGAACCACCCGAGCGTCGGCTACTAGCCGCCTGGATGGCATGCAGCAGCTGGCTGAAGACGTCTTGATTTGGTCCTTGGGGCGCACCGAGTCCGCCGCTCTGCCCAGCGATTGCATCGCTGCCTTGAATGCCATCTCCCGAGGAGGCAAGCGGGTCCATGGATGTCTTCGGCGACATCTTCGGCAGTACGCCGCGCTCGATCAGATAGTGGTTGATTTCGGCATAGATCTTTGGCAGTTCGGGTGCCGTCTGGCGCTCGAACGACTGGAGCAATGTCAGTGCGAGCTGGCGGTCGACATCCATCCGCGACAACGCCTGGAGCATGGACGTGAAAATCACCCCTGGGTAGAGCGGATTGTCTTCCTGCATCATACGCTGAACGCGCATCAGGACGGCCAACCGCCTATCGAGCGCCACCAGTTGCTGAGAGCAGTTGAACGCCGCCCGCGTGGTGAGTTTGGTGATGGCAAGCTCTTCCTCGAAGTCCTCCTCGTCGAGGAGGCTCAGTTCGTTGGGCAGCTCAACGGCCTGTGTCTGGCGTGGCGTTGTCGAGGCGCTCAGCATCTGCGTGCAGACCTCGATATAGGTTGCACGGAACTGTTGCAGCAATTGGGGCGAGCGGTTGGAGAGAAACTGTGCCGCGCTGGAGCACAGTTGCTGCTGCTCCATACTGCTCGCGTGGTCAGCCATGGCAATGAACTCGTCGCTCGCGCGTCCGATGTGGCGAGTGAAGACGGCGCTGACGCCATCGACTAACCGATCCCGGCATGCCGCAAGTATGGTGGTCGCATCCCCGAGCATTGTCGTACTCAGGTTGCTTGCGCCATTACTGAACGGGACAACATTGCAGATTTTTTTCTCGACCATAATTGTCTCGTCAGGTTGCCAGCCTGAAACAAAACATATACTACACAGACTCGGGGCTGGAGGGCGTGATGGCGTTCGCGATACCGTCTGAGCACTACGATAAGCCTAGATGGTGCACTGTGCGATTGAGTCCGTCGACATAGCGCAATTGTCTCGCGATCGCTTCCACTGCGGAGAGTCGCGCTCCCTGCTTGGCCGCTTCGCGCAAGGGGCGTTCGTACATGAACTCGATCTCGAGTTCACGCTTGGCGAGATAATCCACACGCATGCTGGGTGCGTAAGTGGGCATTTTCCGCGTTATATCAAGCAGATGCTCCATGAATCCGGCCTCAAACGGCACCCCGCAGGCCGCAGCGCCGACAGCCACCTCTTCCATGAGTTGCTTGGCAAGTCCCCGGGCATGCGCATCGGCCATGATGCCATCGGTATCGACCCCGAGCAGGACGGACAGGCCATTGAAGGGGATGTTCCAGGCAAGTTTGCGCCAGCGCGCCTTGAGCAGTGACGGCAGGGTTTCAACCTGGACGCCGCCGGCGCTGAAGGCATCCATCAGACGCTCAATCCATGCCTGACCTCGCTCATCGTAAGAAGCCAGGCTCACAAGCCCGGAATCCAAATGAACGATATGTCCTGGGCCGACCTTGTTGGAGCACAGGAAACAGAGTCCGGCGATAATACTGGCCTCGGGAAAAGCCGCCGCCAATTCGTCTTCCATGGTCAGGCCATTCTGGAAATTCAGGATGACCGTGCCCTCATGCACCAGGGGCTTCAGCAACTCGATCAAGCGGTGATTCTGGGTCGTCTTGAGCGCGACGCAGACGACATCGCTCGCAGGCACGGGATCTGAATCACGATAGACCGCGATCGGGAAGTGATGCCGATCGCCGAGCGGCGAATCCACGCGCAACCCATGGTCGCGAATGTGTTCGACATCGCTATTGGCGATGAAACGCACCTCGGCGCCGCCCAGTAGCAGGCGCGAGCCGTAGAATCCGCCCAAGGCGCCGGTACCCAGTATCGTGAAGCTTGGTTTGTTAGAAGTCATCTGACCGCCGTCGATGAGCACTGCGTTGACGATCAATTCAATCTACGCAATCTCAACCCCGCTTACCACGGTCGTTCGCGAAAAGCTCGATTCACTCAACTGAAAACTGATCACCGCAGACATGAAGGCCGACTGAGTGGCCGGCCTTTTCAGTCGCTGGCGGTGATTGCGTTTCGTCCGAAACCGCCGTCCAGCCGCACTGCAAGCTTATTTGACATCAATGCGGCGTTTCTCGGTCTTGAGCGCCTTCTGCAGGAGGATCTCTAACACGCCGTCTTTGAACTCCGCGTTCGTCTCATCAAGCGCCACTTCCGAAGGAAGCCTGATAGTGCGGATGAAGCTGCCGCGCTTGATCTCAGACCGGTGAAAGGTGCCTTCCTCCTTGGTCTCCTCCTTGTGCTCATGCTCGCCCTTGATGGTCAGGAGATTACCGGCAAGCTCGATGTGCAGATCCTTCTTGTCGATACCCGGCACTTCGGCGCGAACCAGAATCTCGGATTCGCGCTCAATCACATCGACCTTCGGCATGCTTGCCAACATGTGCTCCATGCCCATCCCCTCCGGCCAGAGACTGCGGAATGGATACATCCACCCCGGATTCATCATGGTTTGGAAGGCCCGCTCCATCTCGTCGAACATCGTCATGGAATCACGCAGAGCCATCTTGGTCATATCTTTGCGTTTGGTTTTCATTATTGTTCTCCTATTCTGCTTGGACTTCATCTTTCTGTGCTCCTACTTCAAATATAGCCTAAACAGCCCGGTTGGTAACCTTTTTTGGGCTATTATTATTTTTATAAATCAGTAGTATAGAATTTTTTCGTGAAAAATTAAGTGTGACTCCATCAGGCGGCCAGCGCGAGCCTTCGGAGCGCACCGAAATCGGTCTTGCCGCTGCCGAGCTTGGGGATGTCTGCGACCCGCACCACCTCGGACGGGATACTCAGCGGATTCACACCGGCATCCAGCATGGCCTTGCGCAGCGCATCCGCATCGATGTCCTCGGCGACCAGCAGCAGGATGCGCTCGCCCTTGCGTTCATCGGGGACGTTCACCGCCGCGATTTCCAGCTCCGCGCGACCCAGCGCCCGGCGCACCTGCTCCTCGACCGCGCCGAGGCTGATCATCTCGCCGCCGAGCTTGGCGAAGCGCGAGTAGCGGTCGACGATGGTCAGGAAGCCATCGGCATCCAGATGCCCCTTGTCGCCGGTCTTGTACCAGCGCATGTCGTCGAGCACGATGACGGCCTCGGCGGTTTTCTCGGGTGCTTTCAAATAGCCTTTCATGACCTGCACCCCGCCGATCAGGATCAGCCCGTCCTCGCCCGCCGGGAGCGGTTCGAGAGTTGCCGGGTCGACTACGCGGAAACTGGTTCCGGGCAAGGGCATACCGACGGTGCCGGCGCGCGCGCCGGACTGGATCTTCCAGGTGTCCATCTCCAACGCATCGGGCACGTTCACGCTCGCCACGGGCGTGGTCTCGGTCGCGCCGTAGCCTTCGAGGATCTGTTTGTGGAATTTGAGAGCGAACGCCTCGCGCACCTGCGGACTCAGACGCTCGGCCCCGGCGACGACGATGCGCAGCGACTGGAGCATCAGCGGATGCACGCGCTGGTTGCGGATATAAAGCCGCAGGAAGGTCGAGGTGCTGCACAGCACGGTCGCGCGATGCAGGGCGATCGCCTTGGCGCCGCCGAGCGCATCCGTGGGGTCCGGATGACAGACCATGGGGATGCCTTCCAGCAGTGGCATGAAGGTCGTCGCGGTCAGACCGAAGGCATGGAAAAGCGGCAGATTGGACAGCACGACGTCATCGGCCCGGGTATTGAGCACGTCCGAGATCTGGCGCACGTTGGCCAGGATGTTGCGATGCGTGAGTTCGATCCCCTTGGGCGTGCCTTCGCTGCCGCTGGAGAAGAGGATGGCGGCCGTGGCGTCGGGGTGCGTCGATCGCCCGAAAAGGTGCAGCAACAGCCGCGCTGGCAGGAGGCTTGCGGTCGCCAGCATCGCGAGCGCCCGCGCTCGGCCGATCTTCGCGCGCATCGCCTCCATAGGGTGCAGTGTTACGCCAGGCAAGGCCGAACCAAGATCGATCCCTTGCTGCTCGAGCTTGCGCAGGAAGCGATCGGCCGTGACGACGTGGCGCACACCGGCCTGTTCCACGCCCGCGCGCAACGCCTCGGCACTGGCGGTGTAGTTGAGGTTCACGACCGTCTTGCCCGCGAGCAGGGCGGCCAGATTGGCGATGGCACCCGCGCTGCTCGCCGGGAGCAGGATGCCGATCACGGGTTCTGGCGCCAGGCGTCGAATCCGCCCGGTGAACAGCAGCACCGCCGTGACCAGCCGGCGATTGGTCAGAACGGTGCCGACGGAATCGATCACCGCCGTGGCGCCGAGGGCGCGCTTCGCACTCATGAGCCACGCATGGGGCAGGCTGGGCAGGGCGCTGACATAGGTCTCCCAGGACGTCGCCGAAAGCTCAAACACCGCCTGCTTGACGCGCTCGGCGCTAGACTCCAGCGGCAGGGTCGGACCGAAGGCGACGATGATGTCGCGCACCCGTCCGTCCTTGCGATTGGATCGGAGCTTTTCGCTGGCATAGGAGAATCGGCTCCCCCAGAGACCGCGTTGATAGAAGGGCAGGATGACGCCGGAATGGGCCTCGCGGGCGGACAGCTCGAAGCCGCGTTTAAACTCCGAGAGCTGGCCGTTCTTGCTCAACGTACCTTCGGGGAATAGACAGACGACCTCACCCGCGTCGAGCAGGTGGGTCACGGTCTGGATCGCTTGCCGGCTGCTCGCGCGCGAGATCGGCACCACGCCGAAGAAGTCCAGGAACCAGCGCAGATACCAACGCTCGTAGATCCATCGCTCCATCACGAAGCGCACCGGCCGTGGGCTTGCCATCTGCACCATGGCCCAGTCGATCCAGCTCACGTGATTGCCGAGCAGCAGCACGCCGCCCTGGGCTGGCATGTTCCCAAGCCCGATGACGTTGAGCCGATAGCGGGTCGACATGACGCGCCCGATCAGGAACCGCACCAGCGACTGGGGCAGTTGATAGAGGGTGTAGACGGCGCCGAGCAGGGCGACCACGGCGAGCGCGAGCATCACCAGCAGCCCGCCGACTTCCAGGAAAGCAGCCAGCACCGTCAGCCCAAGAAAGCCGAGCATCACGATGTTCTGGACGAAGTTGTTGGAGGCCAGCACCCGCCCGAGTCCGTCCTCACCGGCGTTGAACTGGATCAGCGCATTGAGCGGCACGAGAAAGAGCCCGCCTAGGACACCCAGCACCAGGAAATTCAACCCGTGCGCCCAAGCCGATCCCAGCCCCGGCAGGATAAACAGCGTGATGGCGATACCGATGGCCCCGATCGGGATCAAGGCCGTCTCGATATGGTTACGCGAGACACGCCCGGCGATATAAGAACCCAGGATGATGCCCAGCCCGGAACAGGCGAGCATGCCCTGGATGACGACCGTATTGTTCTCGTTGAGGCTCTCTTTCGCGAATGCGGGAAAGGCCGCCAGGATGACCTGCGAGATGGCCCAGAACACCGACAACCCGACGATCGACAGCCAGATGACCTGATTGCCCCAGGCCGCACCGAGGTTCTGTTTGAGATAGCTCCCGGAGGCGTACCGGCCCCACTCGAAATCCAGTGCGCTGCCGCTGTTGGTCTGCGGCAGGCGATAGGCCATGAAGACCTCAAACAGCGAGCAGGCCACCAGCACCCAGCCGACCGGCGCGACCAGATGCATGATCTCGTCGGGAGTGCTGAAGGTCCTGTCGGCGAGACGGCCCTCGAAGAGGATCGAGAAGACAAAGATCCCAGCCAGGATCGCCGTGGTGGTGGTGGCCTGGACCCAGCCATTGGCCGAGGTCAGCGCCTCCTTGCCGACCAGTTCCTTGATATAGCCGTACTTGGCCGGTGAATAGAAGGCGCTCTGCGCGGCGAGCAGGAAGGTCATGGCAAACGCCGGCCAGAACCAGCCGAGATAGTAGAAGGCCGTGATGCACAGGGTCAGCGCAACCGCGATCCAGGCGCTCGCGCGCATCACCCGATTCTTCGGGAAACGGTCAGCGATGAATCCCGATGGTGTAAACAGCAGGACGAAGGGCAGCAGAATCAGTGCATTGACGATGGCGGTGAGCAGAATCTGGGTGTCGCCGTCGTAGGTTTTGAAGAGCGTATTCTGGATGACGATCTTGTGCCCCAAGTCCACGAAGGCATTGGGAAAGATCATCAGGACATAGGACAGAAAACCGGAAATCCGAAACAGCCGCGCCATTGCACGCTCCCTTGAGTGATGTCGCTACAAACCCTTGCCGGGATTGAGAATGCCAGCCGGATCGAAGCAGCGCTTTAGATCGTGCATCAGTCGCAGCGCGACCGGATCGAGTTCGCGCTCGACGAAGTCGCGTTTTTCCAGCCCGATGCCATGCTCGCCCGAGAGCGTGCCATCCAGGCGCAAGACCAGCGAGAAGACGGCATCCAGACAGGTTGCTGCGCGCGCAACCTCATCGGGGTCATTGGGGTCGATCAGCAGATTGACATGAATATTGCCGTTTCCCGCGTGACCGAAATTGACGATACGGATGCCGCTTTCGTGCGCGAGCCGATCGAGCGCCTCAATGAACTCACCCATGCGCGAGACGGGCACGACGACGTCCTCATTGATTTTCTTCGGGGCGATATGACGCAGTGCGGGTGAGAGTGCCTTGCGCGTCTTCCACAGAGCCGCGACCTCCTCGGCGCTCTCGGCCAGTCGCAGTTCAAGCAGCCCGTCGCATTGAGCAGCCGCTGCCACGGCTGCCTGAGCCTCGTGGATGCAGGCGGCTGGTCCGTCCACCTCGATCATCAGCAGCGCCCCGGCGCCCTCGGGCAGATCGAGCTTGGAATAGCGACTGACCATGGCGATGGCCGAGGCGTCCATAAACTCCAGTGCGCACGGCGTCACCGCCTGGGCCATGATCGATGAAACGGCAGCCGCTGCGGCATGGATGTCGGCATAAGTGGCACGCAGGGTGCGCTTGGCCTCTGGCAGCGGGGTCAGTTTGAGCGTGGCTTCGGTGATCAGGGCCAGGGTGCCCTCGGAGCCGATGATGAGCCGGGTCAAGTCGTAGCCGACTACGCCCTTGCTGGTCGACACACCGGTTCGCAGCATCTCGCCAGTCCCGCTCACGACGCGCAGGCCCAGGGTGTTATCGCGCGGCGTACCGTACTTCACCGCCCGTGGTCCAGCCGAGTTGTAGGCGAGATTGCCCCCAATGGTGCAGACTGCCGCGCTGGTGGGATCGGGTGGCCAGAAAAAGCCCGATGTCGCAAGGGCTTTCTGTAGATTGGCGTTGATGACGCCGGGCTGGACCACGGCGAGACGATCGCCCGGTGCGATGCGCAGGATCTCGTCCATCCGCTCGAATGAGAGCACGACGCCGCCACGCTCTGGAACCGTAGCCCCAGTCGTCCCGGTGCCCATGCCGCGCGCCGTCAGCGCGGTGGCAGATTCGGCGCACAGTGCGACGACTGCCGCGATCTGCGCCGCCTCGCGCGCGAAGACCACCGCTTGGGGCAGCGCATGACGCCTGGAGTTGTCGTAACCGTATGGCCAGCAGTCGGCCGGGTCGGTGAGCATGGCCGCGCTACCGGCGGCTTGGGCGAGCGATGCCCGAAAACCCGCGCTGAGTTCAGACGGCGGGGACATTGCGCTCAAACAGCTTGACCACCTGTGTGACGCCGGGGACATGGCGGATCTGCTCGGCGGCTGCATCGGCCTCTTCTTGGCTGACGAGTCCCATCAGATACACGACCGCATTCTCCGTGACGACCTTGACCCGCAGTGGGTTGAAGTCCGGCAGCGAGATCTTGGTCAGCACAAACTTCGCGCGCGAAGTGATATAGGCGTCCTCTGATCGTTTGCCGATCGAGAGCGCGGGTCCGATGCCGATCTCATCGACCACGCGCTCGACCTTGGAGACCTGGCTGACGAGCTCGCTGGCGCGCTGTGCAATCGCGTCGGATTGCGCCTGTCCGGTCAGCAGGACGGTGCGATTATAACTGGTGGCCGAAATCCGCGATTGCCCTTGCACCTCCTCATCCTGAGACAGAGCATGCAGGGCCGAGAACTCGATTTGCTGATCGTCGATAACAATCTGGTAATGACGCCGGTCATAGATTGTCGAGGCACCGACGACCGCGCCTCCGACGACGATCGGTGTGCAGCCGCTCAGGGCGACCAGGAACGCGAGCAGCAGCGCTAACAGCTTCAACGTTCGAAGCTGGCGGGCGAGTGTGCTGCGCATGATCGGGGCATGCGCGGTGTGGATTAAGCGTGGCAGTCTAAAACGTGTCGAGGGTGAAGGCATTTCTGATCCATTGGATAGTATCCTGTCCGCTGATGGCGACGACATCGAACCGGCAGGCCAGCTGAGTGGGGTGGGTCTTTAGATAGTGCCGGGCCGTCGTCGCCAGACGCCGCTGTTTGCGTGCATCGACGGTCGCGGCTGGTGTGCCGAAACGCACCGAGCGCCGATAACGGACTTCGACGAACACCAGTACTGCGCCATCGCGCATGACGAGGTCGATCTCGCCAAACCTGCATCTGTGGTTGCGCGCAATGAGCTTTAATTGATTGCTCAACAGGAACGCTTCGGCTAGACGTTCTTTTTCTTGGCCGATCGCTGTCGTCCTTGGGGATGCGTTGCGCGGTCCGGAGTCAGGTTTCATCAGTTTTTCTGCGAGAAACTCCGTGCGTCAGGTCTGGAAAGAGACGGCTGCGCGCGCAGCCGTTGCCAATCAGTCCCAAGGTTGTTTGTCGGTGGCTATTGGCGTTGTGTCTGAGGTGCGTCGGTGAGTGAATCGGCTGGACGTGGCCCGTTTTCGCTAAAGCGGCCCAGCATGAGCTGACGGGTAATTCGCCCGAGTGGGTCGAGCGCAAGACCGCCGGTCTGACCGGGATAATAGGCGCCCTGACTATTGGCAAGGGCGCTCAGACGCGGTGCCAACCGATAGGCATCGATCCCCATGGCATAGAGACGCGCTAGCGGTCCTTTCGCGCTTGAGGCGTTTCCCGCGAGCGCGCGGCGGGCGCGCGAGTCGCTACCGCCGGTGTCGAGCATCCAGGGGATGTCGACGAAGTATAGCCCGATCAATGCTTGGTCTTTTACAGGGTCGAAGCCGCCCGAATAGACGTGAGAGGTCGAGATGACTGGCAGGGGCGTCGCGGAGCGAATCTGCGGATAGACTTTGCGCGCCATCTCGGTGGTCGCTACGAGGAACAGCATGTCCGCATCCTTACCGTCGATCAGCTTGGCGAGCGTCTTGTCGTAGGTGGACCAGGATGGGTCGAAGCTTGCCTGTCCCGACACCGTCCCGCCGAGACTGCTCCATTGACGGCGGAACGCGCTCGCCAAACGCTCGCCCCAGTCACCCTTGGGGTAGAGCAGTAAAGCGCGCTTTGCGCCCATCGCGGCCGCTTTGCTTGCGACTTCGGCGGCTTCGTTCTCGGGTGAGAGTGAGAATTGGAAGAGATTCTCCGCACGGCCGTCACGGCTCGCCTCGTTGAGGGCCAACGTGGGTGCCGATAGGGTGCGTGTGGCCAACAGGCTATCGACTGCGGGTTTCTCCAGCGGGCCGATCAGGTAGTCGGCGCCCTGCTTCGTGGCCGTGGCATGCAGGTTCTTGACGCGTCTGGTATTGGTGCTGTCGACGAAGGCGAGCGTCGGGCGTTGTCCGCCGGCGTCCGCGCGGCTCGCCGCTTCGATGCCATTGCGAATCACCTTGGCCGCGCTGGCAAAGCGCCCGCTGCGTGGCAGCATGACGGTAATCTTGTCGCCAGGCTGGTATCCGCCTGTGAGCGTGTCGGCATAGGCGCGGCCCAGACCGGGGAGCGCCGGATGGCTGCGGTGTCTCTGCTGCCATTGGCGATAGCTCGCATCGAGTCCCTTGGGATCAGCCCCGCTCTGCTGGGTCAGGAGCGCGATGTCCGCCCAGCCCTTCATGGCGCCCCGACCCTGGCGTGTCAACTGCTGGAGTTGCGGCTGGCTGAGCAGGCTCAGGGTCGAGACAATCGAAACCTGGTTGGCGAGCCGCTCACCCTGGTCATTCAGGAGCTTATCGAGCGAGCCGAGTGTTTCGGCTGCGGCGACCGGATCGTTGCCGAGGCGTTGAGCGGCGGCAAGCGTGCCGAGGCGTTGCGCTTGCATCGACTCCGGCAACCCGCGGGCGCGCATGCGTTCGAGGTCGACGATGGCGTCTTTGGGACGGCCCGTGGCCAGAGCCAGATCCGCACGAGTCAGCAGTAGTAGCTCCCGCTGGCCAGCGGTCAGGTTTGGCTGGGGAATCGCATCGAGGGTCTGCTTGGCTTGCGCCGTTTCACCGGCATCGAGATAGGCTTGGGCGGACTTGATCCGCAACTGCGCCCGCGCCGGTGGCTGTGCCTTTTCCGACAGCTCCTGGTAGAGCTTCGCGGCCTCTGCCGACTTGCCTTGTGCCTCAAGTGCCGTGGCGCGATCGAGATCGGCACGCGGGAGCGGAGCGAGTATCGTGGATTCGTCCTGGATCGGGCTGACTGCGCAGCCGGTAAAGATCGCCGGCAACAACAAGGGCATCAGCAGCGCCAGGGTGGGCAGACAGCGGCGCACGGCTTGAATTTCGGACATGATCCATTCCCTGACTAAAAGACGGAAGAGGACAGAAGATGCAGCAGCACAGCGGGGTACTATACGTGGTCGCCACGCCCATCGGCAATCTCGGCGATATGACGGAGCGCGCGCGCAAAGTCTTGGCCGAAGTGGATTTGATCGCCGCTGAGGACACACGCGAGACCCTGCGTCTGCTCAGTCACTTCGGGATCACGGCCAAGCTGCGCGCTTATCATGAGCATAACGAAACGGCCATGCGCGAACCCTTGCTGCGAATGCTCGAAGAAGGCCGCAGCATCGCGCTGGTGTCGGATGCCGGTACACCGCTGATCAGCGACCCTGGCTACACATTGGTTGCCGCGGCCCGCGAGCGCGGCCTGTCCGTGGTGCCCGTGCCTGGTCCGAGCGCACTGATCTGCGCGCTCTCTGCATCCGGCCTGCCGAGCGATCGCTTCCTGTTTCTCGGCTTCTTGCCTCGCGGTCGTGCTCAACGCCGTGTCTTGCTCGAATCGCTCGCCCACGAGCCTGGCACACTCATTTTCTACGAGAGCGCAAAACGCGCGCTGGCATCGCTTGAGGACCTGCAAGCGGTATTGGGCCAACAGCGCCGGGTGGTGATTGGACGTGAACTCACCAAGCGTTTCGAGACGTTTCTCGACGGACTGCCCGGGGAGTTGATAGAGCGCCTGGAACACGATGCCGAGCAGCGTCTGGGAGAGCTGGTGATCCTGGTGCAAGGCGCTGCGAGTGCGCCCGATGAGGCGCAGTGTGCCGAGTGGGAGCGCGTGCTGCGCGTGCTCTGCGAGTCGTTGCCGCTGAGTCAGGCGGCGGCGGTGGGTGCGCGCCTGACAGGGGCCAAAAAGAACCGTCTGTATCGACTTGGACTCGAGTTGGGTCTGGCCGCGCGGGGCGATTGAGCGCGGTTTAGCTGGCTTCCAGCATGCACCCGCTGCTGAGGTGCTCCAGGCTGATCTCAGCCTGCCAGAGCCTGGTCATGAGATCGCGCACGACTGCCGGGTGTCCACTGGTCCAGAAACGCTCCCGTCCGGGTGCTTGTCGCGGTGCGAGCAGAGTGGCCTCGCTGAGTCGGCGCTGAAGCTGTCGCGCAACCGCTGCGCCGGAGTTCAGCACCTGGACGCCTGGGCCGGCCAGTTCCTCGATCAGCGTGGTCAGATAGGGATAGTGGGTGCAGCCGAGCACCAATGTATCGGCCCCGCGCGCGATCAGCGGGGCCAGGTATCCAGCAAGTAGCTCACGGGTATGCTCCCCGTTGAGATCTCCCGCCTCAATCTGCTCGACCAATCCGGGGCAGGGTTGTAGCAGGATCTCCACGCCCTGCCCGAGACGCCCGAGTAAAACCGAAAAAGTTTGGCTGGCCAGCGTCTGGCGTGTCGCAAGCACCGCGACCACACCCGAGCGTGTGCGCTCGACCGCTGGCTTGACGGCAGGCTCCATCGCCACGATCGGGACGCTGTAGCGGGTGCGCAATAGCTGCGCAGCCGCCCCGCTTGCGGTATTGCAGGCCACAACGATTGCCTTGGCGCCTTGTTCGAGCAGGTGCTCGGTGATCGCGACCGAGCGGGTTTCGCTATGCGACATGGCTTTGTCGCCATAGGGCGCATGAGCCGAATCAGCCACATACAGCAGATCCTCATGCGGCAACAGACGCCGGATCTCGCGCAGTACGGTGAGACCGCCGAATCCTGAGTCGAATACACCGATAGGTTGCAGCGCTGGCATGTGTGATTAGGGGGCGAGCGACCTGATTGAAATCGCCGTGTGCGGCGGAAAATTCATGTGTGCTGGGTAGGCGCTCGTCGGCGTGCCGCCCGGCACTCCTGCTCAAGCGCTCGCGGACGCGATCAGCGAACGATGGCGCTGCCGATGCCGCGCGGATCGCTCGCTGCCTCCACGCGCCCATTGGTCCGGTCCCAGAAGATCGCCTGCATATTGCCATAAGGTCGAGCGAGTGGCTTGAGCCGATGACCCTTGGCAATCAGCGCCGACTGTTCGGCGGCGTCGAGCGCGCCGGGTTCAAACGCGATTGTGTCGGGCAGATATTGATGATGAACGCGCGCACCCGAGACCCAATTGCTCACCGGCTCGCCCGCCACGGCGCTGAGTACGCTCTGCAGCACCATGCTGATGATCCGGCTGCCGCCCGACGTGCCCAGGATCGCGACGCCCCGGTCGGATTCCAGAAAGGTCGGCGACATGCTTGAGAGCATCCGCTTGCCCGGTGCGATGGCGTTGGCCTCTGTGCCGACCAAGCCATAGATGTTCGCGGTCCATGACTGCGCGGAGAAGTCGTCCATTTCGTCGTTGAGCAAGACACCCGTGCCGGGCGGAACGAAGCCACTGCCGAAAGGGTAGTTGATGCTGAGTGTTGCCGCGACCCGGTTGCCCTCGCGGTCGAGTATCGAGAAATGGGTCGTGTCCTGGCCCTCGCCGCGTGTCACCTCAGAACCGCGCTCGCCCAGGCGACTGGGTGTCGCGTGCGCGGGATCGAAATTGCGCATCAGTCCGGCCGCATAATGCGCGTCGGTGAGACGCGCTATGGGCATCGACACCTGATCGGGATCACCCAGATAGGCCGCACGGTCGCGGTAGGCGCGACGCATTATCTCGACCAGGGCATGGGTCGAATGCTCACCACTATCGGGCGGCGGCGCAGGCAGCGCGGAGAGCATATTGAGCATCTGTGCCAGCAGTACGCCACCCGAAGACGGCGGGGCAGCGCTCACCAGCCGCCAGCCCTGGTAGGAGCCGACGATCGGAGTGCGCTCAACTACCCGGTATTGCGCCAGGTCTTCCAGAGTCCAGATGCCGCCGGCCTCGCACACGCCAGCGACCAAGCGCTGCGCTAGTGGACCGGTATAGAATCCGGCGCAGCCCTGTTGCGCCAGAGTGGTCAGGGTCTCGGCCAGATCCGGCTGACGCAGCCGATGTCCCAGGGGCGGTGCCGCGCCGTCGAGGAGAAACTGGCTCGCGGCCGCAGCAGAAGTCCCCAGCGTCTCCAGCCGCATGGAGACCATGCGCTGATAATATGGATCGACCTCGAAACCGTCGCGGGCGACGTCGATCGCCGGCGCCAACGTCTTGGCAAGCGTCAGGCGACCATAGTGCTCGGCCAGATGGCAGAGCGCCGCCGGTGCGCCGGGAATGCCCGCCGCCAGCGGACCGTCGAGCGCCAGCTTGGGCACGAAGCGGCCATCAGGGCCGAGAAAGAGATCACGATGGGCCGCCAGCGGGGCGCGTTCGCGCCCGTCGAGCATTGTTTGGAAACCATCGGCGCCACGATGCAGCAGCCAGAAACCACCGCCGCCAAGACCCGAACTGTAAGGCTCGACGACCGCGAGCACGGCGCTGACAGCGACTGCGGCATCGAAGGCATTACCGCTCTCAGCGAGGATGGTGTGGCCGGCCTGTGTCGCCAGTGGATGGGCAGAGGCAATTGCGGCTGTAGCCGGGAGATCGGCTTCGGCGTAACGCGGGAGTGCAAGTATGAGTGCGCAATAGAGAAAAAGTCTGAGCCCCGTGGTGGGGCTGCAGAGACGAGGCGTCATGGCTAGCTGGTGCAGCCGGTGATCTGCTCGAACTTTTCGCGAAGCTGCTCTTCGGTCTCCTCGTTAGCGGGATCCTTAATGATGCAGTCGACAGGGCAGACCTCAACGCACTGCGAGGTCTCATAGTGTCCGACGCACTCGGTGCAGAGCTTGGCCTCGATCACATAGATTTCATCGCCCTGCGAGATCGCGCCATTGGGACACTCGGGTTCGCAAACATCGCAATTGATGCATTCATCGGTGATTATCAACGCCATGGAATATCTCCTTCCGGATCGTTCAGTGATGATGTTGGGCTAGGCTGATCTTATCCAAACCGCCCCTTCAATGCAGCCTGTACTGCAGGGGTGACAAAGGCGGAAACATCGCCCTTCAAGCGGGCGATCTCCCGCACTAGCGAAGAGGATATATAAGAATATTTCTCCGCCGGTGTAAGGAAGAGCGTCTCGATATCCGGGGCCATGTAGCGATTCATGCCCGCTAACTGGAACTCATACTCGAAATCTGACACGGCGCGCAGACCACGCATGATGACACCGACCTCAAGGGTGCGCGCGAAGCTCACCAGCAGCCCCTCAAATTTAACGATCTCCACATTGGGATGCCCGTTCAAGCTCTCGCGCACTAGGGCCACGCGCTCGGCGGTGGAGAACATCGGTGTTTTGCTGGTATCGGCCGCGACCGCGACGACCACCCGATCGAACAGGCGCGAGGCCCGGTGGATCAGGTCGACATGGCCGTTGGTGACGGGGTCGAAGGTTCCAGGATAGACCACGCTTCGCAATTGCTCGATCCTCTTGGGGTCACGCCCCAGTAAATTAGTTCCGTCAGCTTGGTGAGTCAGACCGTGAGGATTCCGAGTCGCGAGACTCGCGTCGAACCCCCAGTCGCATCATCCGAGTCGCTGAATGCGCCGCCCGAACAGGCTGGCTATCGTCGGCGCGCACGATAACACAAACCTGAGTAAAACGATGGCGTATAAACGTTGTGGGAATGCGATTGACTCGCACGCCTTAACGGCTCAAGTGCCGCAGGCGTGACTCGAATCCTCCGCGATCACGCTCACGAGGCCGTAGCAGGTCCGCCCGGCGGTCTTGTCGCGGATCAGCTCCCAACCCGAAGGTAGCGCGGGGAGTCCTACCTGGATCGGCGCCTCGAGATAGATGCGCGTGCCAGGCGCGACCCAACCGTTGTCGTGTAGCCGCTCAATCGTGGGACTCAACAAACCGTCGGCGAACGGCGGGTCCACAAAAATCAGATCGAAGGGCTCGCCAGGACTACTCAGCCATTGGAGCGCATCGACCCGATGAATGCTGATCCGCGCAGCATCCAACATGCGGGCGTTGGCCTCGAGCTGACGGGCGACCGGTGAGGCACGTTCGAGCATGACCACCTCGGCCGCGCCCCGCGAGGCGGCCTCGAACCCCAGCGCCCCGCTGCCGGCGAAGACATCCAGACAGCGCGCCCCGGCGATGACTGGGGCCAGCCAGTTGAATAGGGTCTCGCGCACCCGGTCGGACGTGGGCCGCAGACCGGGCTGATCGGGAAAAGCCAGGCGGCGGCCGCGATAACGACCGCCGATGATCCTGAGTCGGTTCCTAGTCTGAGCCACTGGTCTTGGAAGGCCCTTCGGTCTTGCCGCCGACAGTAACGATGGCGAGCCGCTCGGGGTGAATGCGACGCGCGAAGGCGTCGCGGATCTGCTCGGCGGTAATGGCCGTGATGCGATCGGTGAAGCGGTCCAGATAATCCAGCGGCAGATTGTAGAAGCCGATCACCGCCAGGTATTGGATGATATCGCCATTGCTCGCGATCTTGAGCGGAAACCCGCCAGTGATGTTCTTCTTGGCAGCGGTCAGTTGCTCGGCGCTCGGCCCGCGTTCGATGAAATCCGTGAGCGTATCGAGCATGACTTTGCGCGCCTGCTCGGCTTGGTCGTTGCGCGTCTGTAGCCCCATGAGGAATGGTCCCTGCTGCGCCAGCGGCAGGAAATAGCTGTAGGTGCTGTAGGACAGGCCGCGTTGTTCACGAATCTCGTCCATCAGGATGGACACCAGTCCACTGCCGCCCAGGATGTGGTTGCCGACATAGAGCGGGAAATAATCCGGGTCGCCACGCCACGTGCCCGGCTGGCCAGCCAGCACCGTCGTCTGGCTGGAAGGGAAGTCGAGCGTTGCGAGCGCGCCCTCGGCAAGCCCGGAGACTTCCGGCAGGGATGCTGCCGCTTCGCCCTTGGCAAGTCCAGCGGTGATGCGTTCGGCGAGCGCTTCGGCACTGGCGCGATCGAGATCGCCGACCATGGCCACGACGGCATTGGTCCCGACGTAGTGGCGCGCATGGAAGGCCGCGAGATCCTCACGCGAGATCGCCGCAATCGATTCGGGCGCACCCGCTGGATCGGCAGCATAGGGATGATCGGCGAAGACTGCGCGATAGAGCGCCTTCTGGGCGACCTTGCGTGGTGATTCATCATCCTGACGCAGCCCGATGAGGCGATTCTGGCGCACCCGCTCCAGCGGTTTTGGTGCGAAGGTCGGCTCGGCGAGCACCGTCGCGAAGGTCTCGACGGCCGTCTCGAGGGCTGGCTGCCGGGTGAGCGAGCGCAAGGACACCGAGGTCATGTCACGGTCGACCCCGGCGCTCAGCGAGGCACCGATCGCATCCATCCGATCGGCGAGGGCGTCTGAGTCCCATTCGCCGGCACCCTCGTCGAGCATGGCGGCCGTCATCGAGGCCAGCCCGGAGTGTTCGCCATCCCGGGCGCTCCCGGCGGCGAAGACCACTTTCACATCGACCATGGGGATTTCAGGCGCAGCGACGAAGAAGACTCTGGCCCCGTTGGGCGTCTCCCAGGTCTGGATCTCGGGTGTCGCCTGGACGGCCCCGCCGGCAAGCAGCAGCAGGGGGGCAAGCCAGCGGCTCGCCATCGCAAGAGGTGAAGGGCGGCGAGCCGCGCAGTATCGATCAGCGAGCATGGGTGTGTCCTCCCGGTCCGGTGGCGGTGGTGCGAGCGGCTTCTGTGTCAGAAATCGGCTGGGGATCGAGCACCGCGACGGTGAGCCGATCCGTGGTCAGGTATTTATTGGCGACGGCCTGGATCTGCTCGGGCGTGACCGCCGCCAGCGCGTCGACATAGGTGTCGGCGAGACGCCAGTCGAGTCCGATCGTTTCGAGCTGTCCGAGCAACATCGCCTGATAGAAGAGCGAATCCTTCTCATAGACCTTGGCGGCGACGACCTGATTGCGTACACGCTCTAATTCGGCGTCACTGACCGGCTCGGTGCGCACCTGCTCGATCTGCGCGCGCAGGGCGGCTTCCAACTCATCGATCCCACGGCCCTTGGCTGGCACGCCGTCGAGCAGGAAGAGTCCGGACAGCCGCCGGAAAGCACTGTAACTCGCGCCGGCGGAGGAGGCGATCTGATCGCCCCGGACCAGCGAGCGGGCGAACCGGGAGCTGTCACCGCCATCGAGGATGGATGAGAGGATCTCCAGCGCATAAGGCTCCCAGGACTCGGCAGCATCGGCGATCGAGGGGGTCTTGTAGCCCATCAGCAGATAGGGTTCTTTGGCGGGTGCCTTCACCCGCAGACGCTTCTCGCCGCGCTGCTCCGGCTCGACCCGCGTCTTGGGCGGGCGGATCTCCTCGGCCGCCAGCGGCCCAAAGTACTGCTCGGCCAGCGCGAAAACCTGTTCGGGTTCCACGTCTCCGGCAACCACCAGGATCGCATTGTTCGGGGCATACCAGAGACGATACCAGTCGCGCAGATCGGCAAGCTGGAGCTGCGCGATATCGCTCGGCCAGCCGATGACTGGGTTGCGGTAGGGCGAGGCATCGAAGGCGACGGCGTTGAAGCGCTCATACGTCAGGGATTGCGGGTTGTCGTCGGTGCGCGTGCGTCGCTCTTCCTTGACCACTTCCAACTCTTTGACGAACTCCTTTTGCGCCAGCGCCAGATGGCGCATACGCTCGGATTCGAGTTTGAACGAGACCTCTAGACGGTCCTTGGCCAAATTCTGATAGTAGGCGGTGAAATCCCGCCCGGTGAAGGCGTTCTCCTCGCCACCGTTCTCGGCGACGATACGCGAGAACTCGCCTGGGGCCAGGTTCTCGGTGCCCTGGAACATCATGTGCTCGAGCACATGCGAGACGCCCGTGATCCCGCCATACTCGTAGCTCGAACCGATCTTGTACCAGACTTGCGAGGTCAGAATCGGGGCACGATGGTCGGGCTTGACCAGAACCTTGAGCCCGTTGTCGAGCGTGCGCTCTTGGACGTTCGGCGAGGCGGCCGCCACAAGCGGCAGCAGACACATCAGGACGGCGATGGATCGTCGTTGCATGGAGACTCCGATCAGTGACTCTGTGAGGGTTGAATGGAAGACTTAGGGAGGAAATGGGAACATTGTTCTCGGCGATCGTTTTTTGGATCACGCTCCGTTACCAGATGTTGGGGCACCCGGGCGAGTGAAATGGCGATCTGGTAGCATGGGGCGATCATGCTGGTTGGTTGACTATGACCGACCGTCCACCATCAAAATCGATAGCACAACTCTATGTTTGGTCTCGGAAAAAAGCAAAAAACACCAGATGACTCTGCAGTCGGCCCGCAGTCGACCGAGACCGGGGAGGCGCCTGGACAAACGCCAGAGACGCAACCTCCGCGCAAAGCCTGGTTTGGCAAACTGTTCAAGCCCGCCAAGCCACAACCTGCTGAAGATGCCCAGGATCTCGATGCCGCTCAGGCAGAGACAGTGCAGGAGCCGCTCGAATCGGTCAAGGCGCATCCGCCAGCGCAACCGAGCGCAGCGCCTGCACAACCGGTCTCTGATCCAGCGCTGGACGCCGAGCACGAGCGCGGTGTGCTCACCCGGCTGCGCGGCAGGCTCACACGCAGTCGCGCACACCTCGGTGACGGACTGGGCAATCTCTTTCTCGGGCGCAAGCGCATCGACGACGACCTCATGGAGGAGCTCGAGACGCTGCTCATCATGGGCGATGTCGGTATGGAGACCACCACCCGTATCATCGCGGATCTGACCGAGCGTGTGAAGCGCAAGTCGCTTGCCGACCCGCAGGCGCTGCTCGTCGCGCTCAAGGTCGCGCTACGCGACATCCTGCTGGCCGCCGATGGCCCGGTGCAGCAACCGCAACCCGGCCGTCCGCAGGTCATCCTCATGGTCGGCGTCAACGGCGCCGGCAAGACGACCACCATCGGCAAATTGGCCCAGCGCCTCCAGCGTGAAGGCAACAGCGTCATGCTCGCCGCTGGCGACACCTTCCGCGCCGCAGCGGTCGAGCAGCTCGCCACCTGGGGCGAGCGCAACGCCATCCCGGTGATCGCGCAGCAGACCGGGGCGGATTCGGCATCGGTGGTCTTCGATGCGCTACAGGCGGCTACGGCGCGCGGGGTGGATGTGCTCATCGCCGACACCGCCGGGCGTTTGCATACCAAGTCCAATCTGATGGACGAGCTCGCCAAGGTCGCTCGGGTGCTCAAAAAGATTGATCCACAAGCACCGCACGAGGTGATGCTGGTGGTCGATGCCACCACGGGCCAGAATGCCTTGAGCCAGGCCGAGCACTTCCACCGCGCCGTAGGGCTGACCGGCATCACACTCACCAAGCTCGACGGCACCGCCAAGGGCGGCATTCTCTTCGCCATTGCCGAGCGGCTGAAGGTGCCCATCCGCTTCATTGGCGTAGGCGAGTCCATCGAGGATCTGCGCCCATTCGACGCCGATGAACTCATCGATGCCTTGCTCGGCTGAGGGAATGATCGGTGATTCAGTTCCAGCATGTCTTCAAGCGCTATCCCGAGCGCGGCGAAGCCTTAAGCAATATCAACTTCGAGGTCGAGACCGGCGAGATGATCTTTCTCACCGGTCACTCAGGTGCCGGCAAGAGCACCCTGCTGCGCTTGATCGCCCTGCTGGAGCGCCCGAGCCGCGGCCAGATCCTGGTCAACGGGCGTAATCTGGCGACGCTGCCGCGTCGTCAGATTCCCTACTACCGGCGCGAGGTCGGAATGATCTTCCAGGACCATCGTCTGCTTCCTGATCGCAGCGTCTTTGACAATGTCGCACTCCCGCTCGTCGTGACGGGTCTAGGTCAGAAAGAGATCGGTCGACGCGTGCGCGCCGCGCTCGATCAAGTCGGCCTGCTCGCGCGTGAGCGCGCAACGCCGGTTGCGCTCTCGGGCGGTGAGCAGCAACGCGTCGGCATCGCCCGCGCCGTCGTAGCCCGACCGCCGGTGCTTGTTGCCGACGAACCAACCGGCAATCTGGACTCGAAACTCTCGCGCGAAATCTTTGAGCTTTTCGAGCGCTTCCACTATGTCGGTGTCACGCTACTGATCGCAACCCATGATCTCAATCTGGTCGAGAGCATGCGCCATCGCACACTCTCGCTTGGTGACGGACGTCTGATCAACGACACGGGGGACTGGTAGGCCATGGCGAGGCGCCGCTCCCAGCCGGTTGTGCGCGCCCGGCGTAGACGCGGGCCACGTCTGCTCGACCTGCCGGGGATCTGGTTCGGTCAGCATCTCCAAACGGCCATCGCGACTTTTGGCCGGTTTGCGGACGCTCCGCTGCCCTCGAGTATGACCGTGGCCGTGATCGGTATCTCGCTGGCCCTGCCCGCTGCACTCTATGTCATGACCGAGAACTTGCGCGCCATGGCCGGTGGCTGGGACCAGACTGCGGCGATCTCGCTGTTTCTCAATTTCGAGACCGACGACACACATGCCGAGCGCATGGCCGTAGGACTCAAGACCTGGACGGAGATCGCGCGTGTGCATGTCATCACCCGCGATCAGGCGCTCGAAGAGTTCCGTGCACTCGGTGGTTTCGAGGAGGCGTTGGAACAGATCAAAGAGAATCCACTGCCGGTGGTGCTGGCGATCTACCCGACCCAGGCGTTCGCTACGCCCGAGCGCCTGGATATCCTGCAAAACAAGCTGCTGAAGCTGCCGGAAGCGGATTTCGCACGCATGGACATGCTCTGGCTCCAGCGCTTCCAGGCTATCCTGAATCTGATTCAGAGCGCATCGCTGCTGCTCGGCGGGTTGCTGGGGATTGGTGTGCTGCTGATCGTTGGCAACACCATCAGGCTCGAGATCCTCAATCGCCGCGTCGAGATCGAGATCATGGAACTGGTGGGGGCCACCGCGGCCTTTATCCGGCGCCCCTTCCTCTACACCGGGGCCTGGTATGGCCTGCTTGGCGGCATCATGGCCTGGTTGCTGGTGTCTGGGGCCGTGCTGCTGTTAAGACAATCGGTATCGCAGCTCGCCGGCCTCTACCGCAGCGAATTTGAACTCACGGGATTGGGGTTGAGCCCCACCGGCGCTATTCTGGCATCAAGCATGCTGCTGGGTTTGATCGGCAGCTGGGTTGCGGTCAACCGTCATCTGCGTGGAGCACAGCCGGAATAGAACCCACGCCATCACATGGAGCGTTAGGCCGCGCTCGGTTGGGTCAGAGCTGGTCCTTGCCGTATGCTGGGTTCGGCAAAGCGCAACTCGTCTGGAAGCTCAATACGCATGCTGATCGGCAAATGATCCGACAGGGCATAATCGACGACCCGCGCCGCGACCATCCTGAGTGATCTGGAGACCAGGATGTGATCCAGATTGTGCCGTGGACGCCAGCTCGGAAAGGTCTTGCGCTCGCAGTCCAATCCTTGCATCTGCGTCATGCGCACCATGGCGCGCAGCCCTTTTGAATCACAGCCGCAATTGAAGTCGCCCATGATAACCAGGTAGGGGTAGCGCTCCGTCAGGCTCACCAGGAAATCAAACTGACGCTTGCGTGCGCGCGAGCCGAGCGCGAGATGGACGATCGCAACCGCAAGCACCGCATCGTTGGTGAGCGCGAATTCAGCCAGAACGGCCCCGCGCCCTGGCAGACCCGGTAGCTTGTGCTCGGTGATCTGTCTTGGACGCATCCGCGACAGAATGCCATTACTGTGCTGGGCAAAGGGTCCGAGGTTGCGGTTGATCTGGCGGTACCAATGGGCAAAACCGCCGTGCCGGGCGAGATATTGGACCTGATCGATATAGGAGCTGCGCAAGCTTCCGGCATCGACCTCCTGAAGCCCGATGAGATCGAACTGGCGCAGCAACTGTGCGATGCGCGCCAGATTGACCAGTCGCTCCGGGTGCGGGAGGACGTGCTTCCAGCTATTGGTGAGATAGTCGCTGTACTGACGCGAGTAGATGCCCGCCTGTACGTTGTAGGTCAGCAGATTGAGATACCGCATGTTTTAAGCAGGGGCGAGTCAAAATAAAGGAATGCATCGGCATTGCGTGGGCCATGGCATAGGGAAACCTGGGGCCAAAAGGCAACCGTCGATCGGTTGCCTGAGTCTGACGGGGCTTATCTTGAGAGACCCTGCACATATTCGGATACGGCGGAGATTTCCTCGTCGGTCATGCGAACGGCGACCCCGCGCATCATGGAGTTAGGGTCATTTGCACGCTCTCCCGAACGGAAATGCTCAAGGGTCTGCTTGGAGTAATCGGCATGCTGTCCGGAGATGCGCGGGAACTTGGAAAGACTTTGCCCCATACCGGCCGGTCCATGACAACCACTGCATGCGGGAACGCCTGTGGACGGGTTTCCGGCGCGGTAGATCTGCTCACCCAGTTTTGCCAGTTCGGGATCGGCCTCGCCGCCGGATTGGGCTTGACTCGAGAAATAGGCCGCTACGTCGACAACTTCTTGGTCGGTCAGCGGCATCGCCATCGGCGTCATCTGGACGTTGTAGCGGTTGTCCGCCTTGAAATCCATCAACTGTTTTTTGATGTATTCGGGATGCTGTCCGGCCAGCTTGGGCCAAAGAGGAACAAGGCTATTGCCTTGCGGTCCATGGCAGGCCATACAGATACCGTTTACTTTTTCCTCGCCAGCTTTGATGTCTGGCACCAGCGCATCATCTGCCGACCATGCCACGCCGCTCGTCAATGCCGCCGCTACTGAAACCGTTATCAGCCAAGTCTTCATCATCGCAATAGCCTGCATCTGTTCGTGTTCGTGTTCGTGTTCGTGACCGTGTCGTTCGGGCCGACAGACAGCCAATGGGTGTGTTTGATACGCGAAAAATCCATAAAGATATATCAGACAGTCGGCACAGAGGTCAAACCACGTACATTGCCTCAATGCTCAGGCAGGTATGACAGGGGTGGCGCTGAAAATATCCCACTCGCTTGAAATCGACACGGTCGTCGCCCTTATTTCTCGTTGTTGATCTGGTTCATATCGAGTTCACGCACCGGGATCTCAATAGATTGCCGTGCTCCGTTGTCATACACGAGTGTCAGATCGAGCGCGTCGCCCGGCGCAAGATCCTGCTTGAGCCCGATCAGCATGATGTGCAGCCCACCTGGTTTGAGCACGATCCGCTCGCCCGCCGGGATATCGATCCTGTCGACACGGCGCATGCGCATCATGCCGTCTTCATTGATATGGGTATGCAGCTCGACGACATCGGCTGCGCTGCTGTGTGCGTCCACGAGCGCGCGTGCCTCGGAGGCACTATTGCTCAACGACATGAAGGCGGCGCTATTGGGTTGTCCTGGTGGAACAGCGCGTGCGTAGGGATCGATGACGCTGATATCGGCGGTACCCGCCAGCAGCAGCGGGCAGCCCGCGAGCAAGGTGGCTGCCAGGATGGCCTTGTAGCCGAGCATGGGATTTGCCCTCTGGCAATTGGTTGGGAAGGAAGGTCGTCATCGCGCCGCCTCTGGCGCGGTCTCGACGAGCAACTCGCGAAGCGTTTTCACGATCTCATCGGGTGCGGTCGCATGATCGAGCGTCTGTACGAGCTTGCCCGATGCGTCGATGACATAGGTATAGGCTGAGTGGTCAACCAGATAGCCCATCGCAGTCTCTGTGTCGATGCGACGATACGCCGCACCATACAGCGCTGCAACCTCCGCCACCTGCTCCGCGCTCCCGGTGATACCCAGAATGTTGGGATGAAAATAGTCAACATAGTCCGCGAGCCGCTGTACATCATCGCGCTGCGGGTCGACACTGATGAAGAGCACTTGCACGTGCGCGCGCTCGGCCTCACTCAGCGCGTCGAGCGCCTTGGCGATGAGGAAAAGATTCGTCGGACAGACGTCTGGGCAGGCAGTGTAGCCGAAATAGATCAGCACGATACGACCCCGCAAATCACCGAGATGCACCGCCCCCCCAGACGCGGCGAGCGTAAAATCACCGCCCGTCGGCTTGGATGCCAGCTCCAGCATGGAGTGACCCTGAGCGGCCTCGCGACCGATCATCCGGGTCGGCTCCCAGTAGAGCAGCATCCAGATGATGAGCGTAAGAAGCACCGCAATGGCGACCAACAGGCGATTGCGCGTCATGGCTATCCGTCAGGCTGCAGCGTGTTTTAAATGACTCAGCGCTCGCTGGGTGCGCCATCGAAAAAATCGACCAGACCGGTCTCAAGCGCATATTCCGCCCCGACGATCAGCAGACCACCCTGCGCGATCTGCCATTCGAGAATCGCCGATCCGTGGCGCAGATGGTCCACCGAAGCGCGGATGTTGGCGCGTACGCAGGCACGATGCAGCTCATTGCGGTCATGGCGTAGCTCTGTGTCGAGGAGTTCTTTGACCGAGGGTTTGACCCGATCGACGATGGCGCTGATATTGCGCGATTCGCTCCCCTCGCCATCCAACAGAGTTTCCAGTGTGGCGGTTACCGCACCGCAGTGGGAGTGCCCCAGGACCACGACGAGACGCGTCTGATAGCGGGAGACGGCAAACTCGACGCTGCCGATTTGCGAGGGCGCGACGATGTTGCCCGCGACCCGGATGACGAACAGATCGCCAAGCCCCTGATCGAAGACGATTTCGGCTGGAACGCGCGAGTCCGAGCAGCCGAGGATGATCGCGACGGGTTCTTGTCCGCTCGCGAGTTCCAAACGGCGCTGGTGCGTGAGCAGTTTGCCCGGATCGGAGAGATCATTGGCAAAACGCAAATTGCCTTCTCGCAGACGCTCGAGCGCCTCGATTGCTGAAAGGGGGGTGGGCATGCCGGCTTCTCGCTGTTAGGCAGGGGTAGGTTCTGAGTGCGTGGTTAGCCGCCCAATCTTAACGGCGTTTGCGCTCGCCGTCATGCTCGGGAAGCTTCATCCCGAGCATGACGTCAGGTCAATTGAACACGGGTAAGAAATCAACAATATCGTAGTACAAGAACGTGGTGATCAGCCCAGAGAGACCGATCACCACAAATGGAACGATCAGTTTCTTGAATAGCCCACGATCCCCAAGCCCCAGCACCAGAAACAGCTTCATGAAGGTGTTGGAAATGGCCCCCAGCACCAGGTTGAAGCTGGCCCAGTCGATATGAATGACCCCCGATGCCTGCAGGCTGCTGAGCGAGAAAGCAATGGCGTCGGCATCGGTCAGCCCGCTCACGAGCGCGACGACCGGCAACCAAGAGTCGCCCAGATAGTGGGTGGCCAGCCGAGTGAACATGAGAATCCCGGCAAAGACCAGGCCGAAGCTGACCGCCGACTTGAGGCTGAACGGGTTGTTGAACTCCACCTGCGCGGTGGCTACTGCGTCCTTGCTCGCTCTCAGATAGAGCAGCCCCGCCATCAGAGCGCCTGTGACCCCCATCACCGTCAGCGGTACCGCGATGTTTTTCATCAGCGTCGGATTGACCACGGCGATCTCCAGGAGCAGGCGCGGAAACATCACCGAGCTGGCAAGGATGATGGCCATGGCGAACAAGCGGTTGGCACCGGGAGACTCGATACTGCGGCGGGCAAAGCTCAGCGTCGTGACCGTGCTGGAGACCAGCCCGCCAACCAATCCGGTCAGCCCGATACCGGCGCTGCTGCCGATGATTTTGATCAGCACATAGCCGATGAAACTGACAAATGACACCAGCACCACGATCAGCCAGAGCTTATAGGGCTTAACCGCCGAGGCCATCACCTCAAGAGGCTCGATGCCCAGACCACTGCGCGCGCCGATGTCGGGATGGACATCCACCAGGTGCGTGCCCTCGTACAGGCCACTTGCGGTGGCGCGACGCGAGGCGTCCACCTCGACGTGGCCCAAGACGTCCCAATCCGCGCCGAACAACCAGACATCATCGCCTATATTCAGGCGCTTACCCCCCTCAAGCGCGATGTCGACGCGTCCCGTGGTCTGATCGACTGCGGTGACTGTTCCGACCGGATAGGTCAGGAAGTTATCGAGCGATTGGCGCGGCAGGATCGGCAGGATGATGAAGGTAATGATCAGAAACAGCAGTATCGCGCGCATCTCATGCACTCGCACGTTTGAGCGGAAGCGCTTGATGAAATGCTTGGGGAAAAGCACCCCGAGGGCCAGAATCGCCAGCGCAATCGCAATCACGGTGGACCCGATTGTGATCATGACCCCGAGAAAGAACGTCAGCACCGCCGCCAGCTCGGTGGTGATCCCTGGACCATGGTCGCGCTTGGCCCAGTAGTTCGACAGCAACATCGCCAGAAAACCGGTGAAACCGGCCAGGATCAGCCAGGCATGGTCATACTCCAGAGCAACATAGCTGGAGGCCGCGCCGAGCAGGGCGAAGAACACAAAGTCACGGATACCGACGGAAACACTGTCTTGATCGCGAAGCTCTCGCTCCAGACCAATGATAAAACCGAGTAGTGCGGCGAGTCCAAACTGCAAAAAGAGCCGGATCAGATCGTCTTGAACCATTGTCGTGTTACCTGGAGATGCGGCAGCGGGCGCTGTCACCGACGAATCATACCTGGTTGCAGTGTCTGGATTGATATTTCATTCTTGCTGAAATAATTTAAATCGCTCAATCTGCATTCCAAACAGTTAGGCTCGCAGCGCTCCCAAGAGCGCCGACAGCAGCCATTCACATCTGCCCGCAAACACGCGCGAGCTTCGGACAAACTTCGACCCATGATGCCTTTTCGTACACACGCCATGCTCACGTTCGTCATACTGCTTCTCGCGTCCGCTGCGTCCGTTTCCGCGCAAGACCAGCCGCCGCCACCGGCCGTCGTTGTCGTTGAGGTCTCGGCACAACCAATTTCCGCTCCAAGCCGCTTCAGCGGAACCGTTGAGGCGATCCAGGAAGTCGATATCGTCGCGCGTGTGCAGGGCTTCATTGACGAGATCGCGTTCGAGGCAGGCGATCAGGTCGCAGAGGGCGATGTGCTGTTTAAGATCGAGTCCGCGCCGTATGCGGCTGCGGTCGCCGGTGCCCAGGCGCAGCTGGCACAAGCCAATGCCGAGCTTCTGAACGCCAACCAGGAGTTTTCTCGCCAGCAGACCTTGCGGGAACGCGAGGTTGCCTCGCAGGCGACTCTAGAAGCTGCGGTCGCGGCGCAGGCTGTGGCCGAGGCCGGCGTGGAGGTCGCCGAGGCCAATCTTGAGCAGGCGCGGATCGAACTGGGTTATGTCGAGATTATGGCGCCTTTTACAGGCGAAATCGGGCGCGAACTCTTTTCGCGGGGCGCGCTGGTTGGGCCGACCTCGGGACCGCTGGCTCGATTAGTCAATACTGATCCGGTGCGGATCGTCTTCTCGATTTCCGACCGTATCCTGCTTGATGTCCGTCGCGAAATCGCCGAGGGCAATGCACCGGATTTGGCCTTCCGGCTGGATCTCGCCAATGGCGACCGCTACAACGCGCCCGCACGGATCGAATTTATCGCAAACGAGGCCGACCCGGTCACTGCCACCGTCCCGGTGCGGCTGATCGTTGAAAACCCCGACCGGCTGCTGATCCCCGGCCAGTTCGTCGACGTGGTCGTCGGACCAGCCGACCCGCCGGTGCTCCCTGTGGTGGCGCAAACGGCGGTGCTCCAGGACCGCGATGGCCGCTATGTCTATGTCCTCGGCGAAAATGACACCGTCGCGCAGCGCCGCATCGAGGTCGACTCGTTGGTCCAGGGCGGTTGGGCTGTCACGGGCGGTCTGGAGGCGGGTGAGGTTGTCGTCGTTCAGGGGCTCCAGCGCCTCTCCGACGGCGTGACAGTGACGCCGAGCGCCGCTGCGCGGAAGGATGACTGATGTCGCGCTTTTTTATCGACCGGATCCGCTTTGCCATTGTCGTCTCCCTGGTGATCTCGATCGTCGGCGCGATCGCGCTACAACTGCTGCCGATTCAGCAATATCCAAACATCACACCACCGACGATATACGTCAGAGCCACCTATCCCGGCGCCGATGCGACCACGATCGCCGAGGTGGTAGCCTCCCCGATCGAAACGGCGGTGAACGGCGTCGACGACATGCTCTACCTGACGTCGACGAGCTCCAATGCCGGGTTTTATTCGCTGACTGTTACCTTCGCAGTCGGCACCGATCCCGATCTGGCGCAGGTCGATGTCCAAAACGCCCTGCAAACCGCCATGTCGCAGTTGCCGACCGAAGTGCAGCAGCAGGGCATCACGGTTGGCGCGCGCTCGCCCGACTTCCTGCTCGCCATTGCCCTGGTCGCGCCCGACGACAGCATGAGTAGGCTCGAGATCGCCAACTACGTCGCCACCCGATTGATCGACCCGCTGATGCGCGTGGACGGCGTGGGTGAGGCATCGACCATCGGCACGTCGGAATACGCGATGCGGATCTGGCTCGAACAGCCGCGGATGGAGGCGCTCGGTATCACGCCTGCGGACGTCTCCAACGCGGTTCGGCGCCAGAATGTCCAGGCCACACTCGGCGCTGTCGGTGCAGCGCCCTCCATCGGGGAGGTCGAGTTTCAGTACACCATCACTGGAGAGGGGCGGCTATCGACTCAGAAAGCTTTTGAGAACATCGTGATACGTGAGGGTGCCGACGGCGCGATTATCCGCCTCTCGGACATTGCCCGAATCGAACTCGGCGCACAAAGCTACGATGCCTCGGCGCGGGTCGGTACGCTCGACGCTTCGATGATCCGGATTAACCAGGCACCCGGTGGCAACGCACTGGAGACCCGCGATGCGGTGCTCGCGACACTAGAGGGCCTTGCCGAGAGCTTTCCCGAAGGTCTGGAATATCGCATTACCTATGACGCGACGAACTTCGTCAGCTCCAGCATCTCGCTGATCCTGAGAATTCTCGTCGAGGCGTTGGTCATCGTGATCGTGGTGGTGTTTTTGTTCCTTCGGGACTGGCGTGCAACCATTGTCACGGCGATCGCGATCCCAGTGTCGCTGTTGGGCGCACTGGCGGTTTTGCTGGTGCTGGGCTATTCGATCAATATCATTTCGCTGCTCGCCTTGGTGTTGGCCATTGGTCTGGTGGTCGACGACGCGATCCTGGTCGTCGAGAACGTCCAGCACGTCATGGAGGATGATCCTGACTTGAGTGTCAGTGGTGCCGCCAAGCGTGCGATGGATCAGATTACCGCCCCGATCATCTCGACGACGCTCGTACTTCTGGCGGTTGTCACGCCGACCGGCTTCCTGCCCGGCATCAACGGCCAGCTTTACCGCCAGTTTGCGGTCACTGTGGGATCGGCACTGGTGGTGTCATCCATCGTGGCACTGACGCTGAGTCCGGCCCTGGCCGCAGTGCTGATGCGCAAACCTGATACCGGCGCGCGGCGCGGACCCTTGCACTACGTCGGTCGGGCGATCGAGGCCACGCGCAGCGCCTATAGCCGAAGCGTCACTCGGCTTCTCAAGGTCTGGCCAGTGCCACTGGCCGTGCTCGCCGTCTGTTTCGGCGGTGCCTTTTGGCTCTTTACCACACTGCCTGCCACATTCTTGCCGGACGAGGACCAGGGCGCACTCTTCATCAACGTGCAGTTGCCCGATGCGGCCTCGCTGTCACGGACCGAAGAAATCCTCGCCCAGATCTCTGCAACACTCGACGCAACGGACGGAGTAGACCAGGCGATCTCGGTTTCCGGCTTCTCGATTCTCCAGGGCACGCTGGTGCCCAATGGCGGAATGATGATCGCGGCACTTGACCCCTGGGAAGAGCGGACCTCGCCCGAGGTGCAGATCGGCGCCCTCGTCGGTCAGCTGAACAGACAATTCTCAACCATTCCCGGCGCGATTATCGGCGTCTTCGCACCTCCGGCAATTCCGGGCGTCGGCGTCGTGGGCGGGCTTGACATGCGGCTTCAGGCGCTTGAGGGGCAATCGCCTCAGGAGATGGCCTCGGCGTTGGCCGCGCTCGTCGGCGCCGCCAACCAGGATCCGGCGATCGCCGGGCTGAACTCGACCTACTCGGCCTCCGTGCCACAACTCTACGTCGAGGTCGATCGCCTGCGTGCCGAACGTCTGGGGCTGAGCATCAGCGACATCTACGACACGATCGGTGCCCATTTCAGCGCCCGCTACATCAATGATTTCAACTTCGGCGGGCGGGTGTTCCAGGTCCGGATGTCCGCCGACGCACCCTATCGCGCTACGTTCGAGGACATTCTGGCCCTCAGCGTGCGCAACAAACAGGGCCGCATGGTCCCGATCGAGAACGTGATCACCGTACGCGACGACCTGGGCCCTTACACCGTCGAGCGTTACAACCTCTACCAGGCGGCTCAAATCAACGGCCAGGTCGCCCCCGGATTCAGCACCGGGGTAGCGATGGATGCGATCAGGCGCATCGCCTCGGAAACGCTGCCGGACGGCTACGATGTTGCATGGTCTGGCCTGACCTTCCAGGAGTCGCAGACTAGCGGGAGCGAACTGGTGATCTTCGGCATGGCCCTCCTCTTCGCTTACCTCTTCCTCGTCGCGCTCTACGAGAGCTGGATGCTGCCGGTGGCGATCATCCTATCGCTCGGGGCGGCGGCGTTTGGCGCGCTGCTGGCGGTGTTCCTTTTGGGCATGCCAACCAGCCTGTATGTCCAGATCGGCCTTGTGCTGTTGATCGGTCTCGCAGCAAAAAACGCGATCCTGATCGTGGAATTTGCCAAAGATCGCTCCGAAGAAGGCCAATCGCCGCGCGAGGCGGCTGCGAACGGGGCCTCGGCGCGGCTGCGTGCCGTTCTGATGACCTCGCTCTCGTTCATCACCGGTGTATTGCCGCTTGTGCTGTCCAGCGGGGCGGGGGCCGGTGCGCAGAATGCCGTCGGCGTGACCATCGTCGGCGGCATGATCGGCGCGACGGTGATCGGCCTTTTTGTCATCCCCGCGCTCTACTATGCCATTCAGTCGATGCGGGAATGGTTCCACGGCATGCGTGGCAGCCAGGCGACATAGGCGCGCGGCGTGCTTTTCGCAGCGGCCCCCGCCGATCGTGCAGAACAATCTCACGAGGCGACCCGAGCAAGGGAGCAAGGGATGCGGCGGTTCAAACCAACCAGACAGACCCAACCGATGACCGTGTGAGCGGAGGGATAGAACCCATCCTTGCTCAGGCCCTGTTCCCGGTTAAAAAATTTACATTAGAAGAAGCACCCACAGACCGAACATTACGGCCATCAGCAGCGCCCTAGGCCACATGACCTTCCAGAACCCTTGCTCCTTGATCTGGCGTTGCTCCTGGATGAACGCTTCGCGCCTTGCCATCTGCAGGTCTGCCATCCAGACGTCTACGGATGTCCGGATTTCGCCGTCCTGCTCAAACACGAAGATCGTCACCTTGCTTGACGTGGACAGCCTAGCTCTATCAAAAAGGACACGACATGATGTGGCTTCTGAAAGCCCTGGCGACCCTGTTAATCGTGGCCGCATGCGCAATCGTGCTGGCACGGATTGTTTTCGCACTCCCGGACGTCGAGGGGCGGGTCGACGATGTCGCCCTGTCGCCTCCGGCAGACGGCCAGCTGGCCAATCGTGCTGGGTGCAACCGCTCCGGTCTGACCGGCGTCAAACCCCTTGGCTATGGCGCAGACGCTTTTGCCGCCCGTATTCTGTTGGCTGATGCCGCCGTCTCCTCCATCGACGCGCAATACTATATCTGGCACGGTGACCTGACAGGCTCGCTGTTGCTCGACGCTCTGCACCGCGCGGCGGATCGTGGTGTGCGCGTGCGACTGCTGCTGGATGATAACGGCACGTCCGGTCTGGATGCGGAACTCGCACAGCTCGACGCGCACGAGAACGCCGAAGTACGGCTCTACAACCCGTTCAACCTGCGCCGCTTGAAAATGCTCAGCTACGGCTTCGACTTCTTCCGGCTCAACCGGCGGATGCACAACAAGTCGTTCACCGTCGACGGACTCGCTACAATCGTCGGCGGGCGTAATATCGGTGACGAGTACTTCGGAATCGGCCCCACGCCGCTGTTCGTCGATCTGGACATTCTGGCCGTAGGCAAGATTGTCCCCGAGGTGGCCGCCGACTTCGACCGCTACTGGGCCAGCCCTTCAGTCCATCCGGTCGGCGCTATCGTGGAGGCGACGCGCGGCGACCCAATTTCCGACCGTTTGACGCGCTGGCATGATGACCCCCTGTTTTATGAATACAAGGCGATCCTGCAGGCTTCGGACATCATCATGGCGTCACTGGCCGATGGCACCCTTGATTTAGAGTGGGCCAACGCAGTGCTGGTCAGCGATGACCCGGTAAAAGGCCAGGGGGCTGTGCCGCGCGAGGATCTTCTGACCGGCCAGTTGACCCGCGCGGTCGGTACCATCGAGAGGCGCATTGACGGCGTCACGCCTTATTTCGTTCCAGGTGCGGCGGGTGTCGAAGCCTTCGCTACGCTGGAGGCCCAGGGCATGGAAGTCCGGATGCTGACCAACTCGCTGGAGGCCACGGACGTCCTGCCGGTCCACGCAGGTTACGCCAAGCGGCGAAAGGCGATGCTTGCATCCGGTGTCGCCCTCTACGAGCTTCGCCGTGAGGCCACGCCGGACACCCCCGATGATCTGGGCATCTTCGGCTCTTCGGGGGCAAGCCTGCACGCCAAGACCTTTGCGGTTGACGGTGTGCGCATATTCATCGGCTCGTTCAACTTCGATCCACGCTCAGTCCAGCTCAACACCGAGATGGGCCTGCTGATCGACAGCGAAGCCCTCGCGAACGGGCTGCATACGGCTTTTGATGACGAGTTTAGTGGTATCGCCTGGCGGGTCGAGGCGCAGCATGGCGAGCTTGCATGGGTCGATCCGGCGGCCGGCACAGTCACCACCGAGGAGCCGGGGTCGAGCACGTTGCGAAACCTCGCGTTGACGGTGATCGGATGGCTGCCGGTGGAGTGGCTTCTCTAAGCGTCTGTCGAGTTTAGCCACCTGTCGCATCCTGTGTGACTCTATTCCGATAAGGAGCTATCCTTTGCTCCAGGTCCGCGAGGCGCTGCGCACATTCGGCAATGAGCTGAGGGAGGCCAAACGCCCCCTGACTAAGAATTCATGATCCACAAACTCCTCCCTGGCACCTTTTCCACACCGAAGTGATGGTCGGCAATGCCGCCGAACGGTTAAATGCGCCGCGTCTGTGCCAAACCACCCAAAAGGAAAAGATCATGAGCTACCAAAGTGTGAATCCCCTTGACGGAAAACCGTGAAGACGTTTGAAGAGCTGACCAACACGCAACTCGCTGCGGCGCTTGAAAGCGCCGCAAACTGTTTCGAGAAATGGCAGCGCGCCACCTTTGCCGAGCGTGGAGCCATCGCGGCAAAAGCCGCCTCTCTCATGCGCGAGCGAATCGATGAGTTTGCCCAGCTCGTGACTCTCGAAATGGGCAAGCTCACCGCCGAAGCGAGGGGCGAAGTGGAGTTGAGTGCGGACATCATCGACTACTACGCCAAGAACGCCGAGCGTTTCCTCGCCCCCGAACCTTTTAAGCCCCCAGGAATTCGTAAACAAAAAGCTGGTGCGAGTGGCATCAATTGATGCCCCGGCATAAGAACCTGTTTAAGGTCTCCTGAGCAGCACAACCAAGAAGACTAAGTGGACGAACTGCAGGCTGGTATTGAGCAGGCGCTCGCAGTTCTTCCATAGCTTTCGGTGTTTCTCCAGCCAGGGATCTAGGCGGGCTACGTGCTTTTCGCATCCACATGACTCTAGCGCATTGAAACCGAAAAATTGAATCATCTCGATCAAAAACCCGTGCGCGAACTTCGTGAGCGCATTTCGATCCTCATGTATCACCAGATCGGCGAGTTCGCCCCCATGAAAAGGCACCGGGCGAACTATTGCGACCACCGCCGTTTCGCGGTCCAGATGGACCTGCTTGCGCGCTTCGGTTATGTGGTGTTGAGTCTGGGCGAAGCGCTGGAGTGTCTGCGCGGCGTCCGACCCATCCCGCCAAAAGCCGTGGTGCTGACCTTCGACGATGCCTATGACAATTTCGCCGATTACGCCTTGCCGGTCCTGGAGCGTCACGGCTTTACGGCGACGGTCTACGCTATCAGCGGTTGGCTCGGGTGCAGGGCGGAGTGGTTCGGCAAAGATCCCGGTCGTGCGATCCCGACGCTGATGAGCGGCGAGCGGCTGCGCACGCTGCGGGCGGCGGGCATCAGTATCGGCTCGCACACGGTCAATCACCTCAAGCTCGGCGAGGTCGATCTTGCGACCAAACGACGCGAGATCCGCGACAGCAAGTCCGCGCTGGAGGATGTCCTGGGCGAGCCGGTGGTGGATTTCTGTTACCCCTTCGGCAGTTTCGATCTGGAGACCATCCGGGTGGTCGAAGAGGCCGGTTATCGCAGCGCCACCACCTGTCTGCGCGGCGCGGCCATGCACGCCGACCACCCGCTGGTGTTGCCGCGCAAGGCCATCTCCTATGGCGACGATCTGCTCGGTTTCTGGTGGAAGGTCGCCGTCAAGCACGCGCCTAAACCGGCGCTGGCGCAGTGGCGCAACGCTCCCCCGTGAGCGCACAAAAGTTCGCCTCCAACTCATGGATGGTGTGCGAAATCTATTGCGGGGACCATCCAAACGCCGCCCCCAAGGCCGAGCCACGCCGGCTCGGTAGTCAGCCATGGACCTTCGGGCTAGACTGCTGCGATGTCTCTCTCTGGAGCCGGTCTTGAGCCTCGATCCCTTGGATCCCAATAGCGTTGGCGCCTTTCCCGACTTCAGCCGCGCGTGCGTCCTGGTGGCGGGCGACCTGATGCTCGATCGCTACTGGACAGGTGCGACGCGGCGTATCTCTCCTGAGGCGCCGGTGCCGGTTGTCCATGTCGGCGCGGTCGAGGACCGCCCGGGCGGCGCCGCCAATGTCGCCCTCAATCTGGCTGCGCTTGGTGTACGCACCGCGCTGGTCGGGGTGACCGGGGCGGACGCGGCGGCGGACATCCTCGCCGATCTGCTCGCAGCGCGGGGAATCGAGACGCGGCTTGAGCGACGCGCGGATGTGCCGACCATCACCAAGCTGCGGGTGATGAGCCGCCATCAGCAGCTCATCCGGCTCGACTTCGAGCAGTCGCTCGCGCCCTTGGACTCCGATCCCTTGCCCGCACTGATCAATGCCTGGCTGGCTGGTTGCGATCTGCTGCTGCTCTCGGACTACGCCAAGGGGACGCTGGCCGATCCCCAGCGTCTGATCGCCGCAGCGCGGGCGTTGGGTAAGCCGGTGCTGGTCGATCCCAAGGGTCGCGACTTCGGTCGTTACCGGGGCGCGACCCTGCTGACCCCGAACCGGAGCGAATTCGAGGGTATCGTCGGCGTCTGCACCGACGATGCGATGCTGATCGAGCGGGGAGGGCGGCTCTGCGCTGAACTGGAGTTGAGCGCCCTGCTGATAACGCTGAGCGAGCGCGGCATGCTACTTCTGCGCCAAGACGCCGAGGCACTGCACCTGCCGATCCAGGCGCGTGAGGTCTTCGATGTCACGGGCGCGGGCGACACCGTGATCGCTACACTGGCGGCAGCCCTAGGCGCCGGGGTCGAGATGGCGCGGGCCTGCGCCCTGGCCAATTGTGCGGCCGCTCTGGCGGTTGGCAAGCTGGGCACGGTCAGCGTCTCGGCCGCTGAGCTGGAGCGGGCTTATCAGGGCATCGAATGGCAGCCCGTGCTGGGTAAGTCGGCGCTGATCGCGGCGGTCGCGGCGGCACGCGCCGCAGGCGAGCGTGTGGTTATGACCAACGGTTGCTTCGACATTCTCCATGAGGGTCATGTGGCCTATCTACAGCAGGCCAAGCGACTCGGTGATCGGCTCGTGGTGGCGGTAAACGACGACGACTCGGTGCGTCGGCTCAAGGGCGCGGATCGGCCCATCAACAGCGTCGCGCAACGCATGGCGGTCCTGGCCGGTCTGGCCTCGGTCGACTGGGTCTGTCCATTCGGCGAGGACACCCCGCAATCGCTCATCTGCCGCGTCAAGCCGGATATCCTGGTCAAGGGTGGCGACTACCGCCCCGACGAGATTGCCGGTGGCGACTGCGTGCGCTCCGATGGCGGCGAGGTGCGTGTCCTGGAGTTCCTACCCGGGCGCTCCACCAGCCGCATTATCGGGGCGATCCGCGACACCTGACCCGAACTCGAAACACGATCCGACCGAATCCTCATCAGGCGGTTTCCGGGAAACAACCGACTCGCCGCACTCTACTGACTGACAACTGACAATTGAAACCCGCCTTCATGTCTCTCGGCTTCTACACCGTCCTTTTGCGTCTGGCGCTGCCGTTCGTGATGCTACGACTGTACTGGCGCAGTCTCAAGGCGCCCGCGTATCGGCGCCGTGTCGGGGAGCGTCTCGGCTGGGGACCGCCTCCGTCAGGTGCCGATCTCTGGATTCATGCCGTCTCGGTCGGCGAGGTGCAGGCGGCCGAACCGCTGATCCGGCGGCTGATGAGCCGCGAGCCAGCGCTGAGGCTGCTGGTCACCACGACGACGCCGACCGGCGCCGCGCGTGTGCACGATCTCTTCGGCGATGCGCTCGCGCATCGCTACACTCCCTATGACTTGCCGGGAATCATCGCGCGTTTTCTCGATCGGGTGCGGCCCACACTGGTGATCGTGATGGAGACCGAGATCTGGCCCAATACCCTGGCCGTCTGCGAGCGGCGGGGCATTGCGGTGATCTTGGCCAATGCCCGGCTGTCGGCGCGTTCGGCGCGCGGTTATGCTCGCCTCGCCGCACTGACCCGTGCCACGTTCGCACGCTTCACACGCATCGCGGCGCAGAGCCACGCCGATGCGCAGCGCTTCATTGCTTTGGGTGCCGATCCCGCGTGTCTGAGCGTGACCGGCAGCATCAAGTTCGACCTGCGCCAGCCCGCCAGTCTGCTCAATCAGGCAGAGGCCATGCGGCGTCTGTGGGGACAACGGCCGGTGTGGGTCGCGGCAAGCACGCGCGAGGGCGAGGAGAGCCAGGTGCTTGAGGCGCATCGCCAACTGCTGGCGCGCATCCCGGAGGCGCTGCTGGTGCTGGTGCCACGACATCCGGAGCGTTTCGACCGGGTCGCCGCGCTGGTGTCCAGACGCGGTTTCTCATTGGCCAGACGCAGTCGGCGGGAGCGTTGCAGCGACGAGACGGCGGTCTTGCTCGTCGACACCATGGGCGAGCTGCCGGCCTTTATTGCCGCCGGGGATGCCGCTTTCATCGGCGGCAGTCTGGTGCCGAGCGGCGGTCACAACCTGCTGGAAGCAGCAGCGGCGGGTGTGCCCGTGGCGGTTGGGCCGCATACTTTCAACTTCGCGTTGATCACCGAGATGCTGGTCGAGGAGGGTGCCGCAGCACGCGTCGCGGACGCCAGCACGCTTGCTGCGCTGATGGCGAGCTGGCTGAGCGACGCGGCCTTGCGCGCTCAGGTGGGCGAGCGAGGCCGGGAGGTGGTGGCGCGCAATCGCGGCGCACTAGATCGGCTGATCGCGGTGATCGACGACTGCTACGCGCGGCAATACCCGGTTACTTAAACAGCGATGACACGGTGCGAAATTGCGCGTCGGAAGAGTCGCCGATCCACTCAAACCCGACGGATTCAGTGCACACGACCTGCACGCCGCAATGGCGCATGCGCTCCAGGACGCACTCTTTGTGCTGCGGGTTGCGCGAGACGACTGCGTCAGCCGGCACAAAGACTTGATAGCCCCAGCGCTGCAGACCCGAGATCGTCTGCACGATGCAGATGTGCGCCTCCATACCGACGACTACCAATTGGCGGCGCTCGGGATGCAGTGAGATATTGCGCTCGAAGCCTGGGGCGGTGCAGCAGGAAAATGCGGTCTTCTCGGTCGGCTCGTGGGCATCGGGCAGGTTGTCGCGAATGGTCTCGATAATGGGACCGAGTCCTTTGGAATATTGCTGGGTCGCGATCACCGGAACCCCCAAGGTCTTGGCAGCGGTGATCAGCCGGTTGATATTGCCGACGACCAGGTCGAGCTCGTCCGGCGGCATTGCCGCGGCGAGCCGCTCCTGGGCGTCGATGATGAGAAGCTGGGACGCCGCGCGTTGACACAGCGGTATCTGGGGCTGATGGACAGTCACAGGCATTGGCCGATCCTCCGAAATTGTTATACGTCTAGACTCCCGGCACGGGAGTCGACGGAGTTTGCGCTGTTAGCCTTATCAGAATCAAGGATTGCGAAAGCCAATAATGACCGGCGACCCGCGCGTTATTCGCAGCTGTCTGCCAGCCTCACAGACATTATCAGATCTCAGAATTGGAATCCGGCCGGCTCCGTGACATTGCGCAGCGGTGCCACGCAAGTCTCGAACAGGGAGTCGCGATGGAAGTCGTTCTTGCTGGCGCGCGTGATGAGTAGGCACTCCATGACGGGCGCCTCGCCGAGGATGCAGAAGAGGCGTCCGCCGATGGCGAGTTGTCCCTGGAACAGGGGCAATTCGCCATCCGTTGGCATCGAGCCAGTCACCGCGATGGCGTCATAGGGTCCGCCGGGCACCGCAGCGGCGAGACCATCGCCCGTGCGGATCTCGACATGCTCCACCCCGAGTGCCGCGAGCCGGTCGCGGGCCGCAGCCGCTTGTACGGGGTCGATCTCGAGACTGGTCACCCGCGCGCCGAGCTTGCTCAGACAGACGCTGACATAGCCGGTGCCGGTACCGACTTCAAGCGCCTTGTCACCGGCACGCACGGCGAGCGCCTGCAGCAGATGACCGACGAGCTTCGGGGCAAGCATGCTCGTGTTCTCGCCAATGGGAATATCGATGTCGCTGTAAGCGAGCGCGCGATAGGCATCCGGGACGAACGACTCGCGTGCAATCGTATCCATCACCTCCAGAACGCGGTCATCGAGAACCCCCCAGGGTCTGATCTGCTGCTGGATCATGTTAAATCGCGCCTGTTGCATGCTGCTTTCCATCGGACTATCCCCGAGTTTGTCGTTATCCCAAGGCTTGCGTGGAGCCTATTCAGTTTGGGTATTTAGAGCAATTTAGCGAAAAATACTTGGTTATTCGATCACTTGGGCGTAGTTCTGGCCGCGTACGCCTTTCAGTAAGTCGTCGACCTCCTCGGTCGAGATCCCGAGCATCTCCAGCGCCTCCGCGCCCAAACGCAGGCTACTCTCGATAGTCTCGGGGTAGGCGCGGGTGGCACCGGCGCGAATCAGGCTGCCGCAGGCTTCGAGATCACGCGCGCGGGCGATCACCTGAACGTGCGGATAGGCAGTGCGGATATGCGAGACCGCGCGCATTGCGGTAGGGCCGTGATCGATGGTCAGGATCACCAACGAGGCGTTCCCGACCCGCGCGGCCGTGAGTAACTCCATATCGCCGATATCGCCGTAGTAGACGGCGCGGCCGTCGCGCACGCCGGACTCGACGTTGACCGGATTGGTGTCGAAGGCGATGAAAGGAATCTGGTTGACCTCCAACAGGGTTGCGATGGTATGGCCCACCCGCCCGTAACCGGCGATGACCACCCTTGCGCCAGGCCGTGTGCCGCTCGACTCTAAATCGAGCACATCGGGCATCTTCTTGCGCCGCTCGGCACGGCGCGCCAGATCGTCGCCGATGCGCACCAGCAGCGGAGTCAGCAGCATGCTGACCGAAATCACGCTCACGGCGATGACGAAAGTTGCGTCGTCGATGACACCCATGGACTTGGCGAAGCCAAACAGCACAAAACCGAACTCACCGTTCTGAGCGAGCAAGAAGGCGACCCTGGTCGCAACCCCGCGCGACAGCCCAAACAGCAGCGAGATCACAAACAGCACGATCAGCTTGATGGCGACGATGACCACCACATGCTGTGCGAGCAGCAAGGGCTGAGCGGCGATTGCGGGCAGATCGATGGACATGCCCACGGCCACGAAGAACAGGCTCATCAGCAGACCCTTGAAGGGTTCGACATGCGCCTGGATCTGAAAACTGAAGCGCGAGGTCGAGAGCAGCATCCCCATCATAAAGGCCCCGAGCGCCATCGACAGTCCGGCCTTGTGCATCGCCCAAGCGGCCAGGAAGACCGCCAGCATGATGACCAGCGCGAAGGCTTCGCGATTGTTCTGGCGCAGCAGACGCTCCAGTGCGAAGGGGACGATATAGCGCCCGAGGACCATGACCAGCGTAATGAGACCGACAACCGTGAGGAGTTGCTGGACGAACGACGTCTCGGCCGTGGACGAGGCGAGATCCGAGAGCAGCGGCACGATCGCCAGCATCGGTACTACGGCCAAGTCCTGCATCAGCAGAATGGCGAATGCGCTGGTACCGTGACGGGTCGCAAGCTCCCCGCGCTCTTGCAGCAGCTGCATGACCAGCGCAGTGGAGGACAGGGCCATGGTCAGCCCGATGATGAGCGCGGCCTGCCAGGAGGTCTGATAGAACGAGATATAGACCGCGATACCGAGCCCACAGAGCAGAATCTGCACCGTCCCCAAGCCGAAGACCTCCCGGCGCAGCGCCCAGAGTCGCTTGGGCTGCATTTCCAGGCCGATCATAAACAGCAGCAGCACCACCCCCAGCTCGGTGAAATTGCGCACATCATCGACGTGGGTCGTGACATAAGGGCCAATGGAATGCGGACCCACGGCGATCCCCGCGACCAAAAGCCCAAGGATGGCGCCGAGTCCGAGATGCTTAAAGAGCGCGACGGCAAGCGCCGCCGCGGTCAGCAGCACGATGGCGGAGAAGATAAAACTCTGCAATTCCATTGTCGGACTTTAACAAGTTCCGGCTCGCCGTGTGCTGCTTGTGCAGTGTGCTGACGCGGATTTAGATGCAGTCGTGCGCCATCTCGGCGAGATTGACCCGTGCGCGCAGTCGCCGTGAGGTCATGAACGAACCCATGAACTTGCGATGCAGGAACATGGTTTCGGCATCTGGCGCGGTGCTGAAGACGCCCGATTGGAATAGCTCGCGGCCGCGATGATAGACCCGCTCGAACAAATCCGATGCGCCGAAATCGTAATGGCCCTGGTGCCGCATGGGTTCGGCGGACATCTCAAGCAGATTGAGCATGGCATCGATATGTTCGCGCGGGTCGTTTTCCCCGACATAGCCAAGCGCCACGCACGCGGCGCGCATCCCGTCACGGTCATTGGCCATCGCGGCCTTGGCAAGGGCGCGAAACTGCTCCACCAGCGCAGGTGACACGGTTTTGGTCGCGCCGAAGTCCAGCAGCACGATGCGACCGCTGGCGGCGTCGTAGAGATAGTTGCCGAAGTTCGGGTCGGTCTGGACCAGGCCAAACTCGAACAGCTCGCGCAGTGTCAGGCGCATCAGCAGGCTGGCTGCACGGTCGCGCTCGGCGCGGCGATAGTCGGGACCGGCCAGACGGTCGACCGAGACACCCTCGGCGAAATCCATCGCCAGAATGTTGCGGGTGGTCAGATCACGGTGGACGGTGGGAATGAAAAAATCCTCATCCTCGCCGACCTGGACGCGATAAGCATCGAATGCATCCGCCTCGGCGTCATAATCGGCCTCGCGGTGGAGCTGGCGGCGCGCCTCATCGAGAAACGGGTTGATGTCCAGCCCTTTTGGCGCCATACCGAACGAACGCCCGATAAAGGCCAGGTTATTGATGTCGCTGTCGATGCTCTCGCGCACGCCGGGGAACTGGATCTTGAGCGCGAGGCTGCGCCCATCGCGAGTCTCGGCGCGGTGGACCTGACCGATCGAGGCCGAAGCGATGGGGGTGAAGTCAAAACGCTTGAAACGCTTGTTCCAATCGCCACCGTATTCTATCTCTAAAACATGCGCGAGCTGGCTCAAAGGCATCTGCTCGGCGCGATCTCTGAGTGTGCCCATGATCTCGGCCGCTTCCGGTGTGAAGATGTCGGAGCCGTCCATGGACATGAGTTGTCCCATCTTCATCACCGCTCCACGCATGTGCGCGAGCCGGTTGGTGAAGCGGCGGGTGTGCTCGGCCGAGAGCTGGATGCGCGCGGGCTGTGCCCCGCCACGGTTGCGGGCGAGGTCGATGAGACCCTTGACCCCGATCCCGGCGGCGAGATCGCCGGTCGCGCGCCCCAGATGCCAGAGGCGGCTCAGTCGTTTACTTGGAACGGCGATGCCGCCTGACTTCGGTGGTTGTGGCATGGGATTTCCTGCAATGACGTTGAGTTCGTACGATAATTAGGCTGTGGCGTGATCTGGTGCCACCGGACGAAGAGCGCAAGCCGTGTGCTCGGGTATCGCCCCATAATGATTGACAGATAAATTTGGATATTACTTGCGCGTGCATTGTCAATCATTGACAATACTCTGTTACTTTCGCGACCTCTCTCAAGACGGTCCTGCCGGTCTTCCACTGGGGCGCGAACATCTCCTTCGAGAGGCCCCACCATGGAAACCCCCGACACGAGCACCGGCTTCGACGCGCTCGGTCTTGCTCCCGCTATCGCTCAAGCCATTGAGGATCTCGGTTACGAGTCGCCGACGGCCATTCAAAGTCAATGCATTCCCCATCTGCTAGAGGGCCGCGATCTGCTCGGCCAAGCCCAAACCGGCACCGGTAAGACCGCTGCCTTCGCCCTGCCACTGCTCAGCCGCATCGACCCGGATATCAGACATCCTCAAGTGCTGGTCCTGACCCCAACCCGTGAGTTGGCACTCCAGGTCGCGGAGGCATTTCAGGACTACGCGCGTCATCTCAAGAACTTTCAGATCCTGCCGATCTACGGCGGCCAGGCCTATGGGCTTCAACTCGGTCAGCTCAGACGCAATCCGCAGGTGATCGTCGGTACGCCAGGCCGGGTGATGGACCACATCCGTCGCGGCACCCTGCCGCTGGATGGTATCCGCACCCTGGTGCTGGACGAGGCCGACGAGATGCTTAACATGGGCTTTGCGGAGGATATCGACTGGATCTTCGACCAGGCCCCGCCCGAGCGCCAGGTCGCACTCTTCTCGGCGACCATGCCGCAGGCCATCCGCCGGGTCGCCCAGAAGCGGCTCACCAATCCGGTCGAGGTGCGCATCGCCTCAAGCTCGGAGACCGTCGACACCATCGATCAGCATCACTGCGTCGTGACGCGCTTCCATAAGCTCGATGTACTGACGCGGGTGCTGGAACTCGAACCCTTCGACGCCATGTTGATCTTCGTGCGCACCAAAAACGCCACGGCTGAGTTGGCCGACAAGCTCAAGGCGCACGGCTTCGCGGCCGAGGCGCTCAATGGCGACATGAATCAGGAGATGCGCGAGCGCACCGTCGAGCGGCTCAAGCAGGGACAGCTCGATATTCTGGTGGCCACTGATGTAGCGGCTCGCGGGCTGGACGTCGAGCGTATCAGCCATGTCGTCAACTACGACATTCCCACCGATCCCTCGGCCTATGTCCATCGCATCGGGCGTACCGGGCGGGCGGGCCGAGCCGGGCGCGCGATCCTGTTCGTCGAGCCGCGTGAGCGTGGCCTGCTGCGCGCCATTGAGCGGACCATCCGGCGCCAAGTGCCGGCCATGGACCCGCCATCTGCGGCTGCGCTCAGTGAGTCGCGCGTCGATCGCTTCACCGAGGAGCTGACCAAAACACTCGCCGAGCAGGACCTCGACTTTTTCTATCGTCTGCTGGCGCGCATCAGCCAAGAGCAAGAGATCGAAATGATGGATATCGCCGCCGCGCTGGCCTATCTGAGCCAGCGCGAGCGTCCGCTCGATATCAAGGAGGAGGTGGCGCGGCCACCCCGGCGCGACCGGCTGGACTCGCGCCCAGAACGCGCTCAACGCCCATCTAGCCGTGGACGTGATCGCGCCGGCGGTGGCGGTGGCGATTGGAATCCAAGCCGTGGTGCGCCGGGAGGCAGCGAAGATCGGCCACGCCCGCAAGGACGCCGCGACGACGGCGATCTGGCCAGTTACCGCATTGAGGTGGGTTATCAGCATGGTGTATCACCACGCGAGATTGTGGGTGCCATTGCCAATGAAACCGGACTCGATGGTCGCTATATCGGCCGCATCGAGATTGCCGACGACCATTCCGTCGTCGATCTCCCCAGTGGCATTCCAAGCGAGATTTTCAATCATCTCAAGCGCGTGTTCGTCTGTGGTCAGCCGTTGCGCATCTCTCTGGCTGAGGGCGACTCCAGACCAAGTCAGGCCAAGCCGCGGCATGCCGCTGGCATGCGCCGTCCGGGTGGCGAGAGTGGCGCAGCGCGCCACTCGTCGAGCAGAAAAGATGTCAAGCCATCCAAACGCGAACCTCGCTCTGGCCCCAAGCTGAGCAACTGAGGTCCGGTCCGAGTTGAGGGAGTCGGTGTGTTTTTAGATGATTAATCGCTCGGATCTGGCCGCACTGCTGACCAGTCGGCTTGGCGCAACCAAGGCGTTGATCGAGGCGGTTGCAGAAGATGCGCAACTTCTCTCGGCAACCCTCGCGGCGGCCACGGCGACGGCCGATGCCATCATCCAGGGCGGCACCCTCTTTATCTGCGGCAACGGCGGCAGCGCCGGCGAGGCGACGCATCTGAGCGGCGAGCTAATCGGCCCGTTCGCCAACAAAAACCGTCGTGCCCTGCCCGCCATTGCATTGGGTTTCGACACCAGCGCGACCAGCGCGGTGGCCAATGATTTCTCCTTCGACGAGGTCTTCGCCCGGCAGCTCGGTGCACTGGCGCGTCCAGGCGATGTGCTCTGGGCGCTCTCCACCAGCGGGCGCTCGCCGAACATCCTGCGCGCACTCACGGTCGCGGCCGAGCGCGAGGTGACGAGTGTGCTGCTCACTGGCGCCAGACACGCCGATCTCCCCAAAGCCGTCGATTTGGTGCTTGCAGTTCCATCACGGGAAACCCCGCGCATCCAAGAGCTGCATCTCGTGCTGGGGCACTTCATGTGTGAGGTCATCGAGATGCTGGTCTGCCCCGAGTAGCCAGCTCCAGCTCCCGATCAGTCAGCGTGCCCGTTCGGGCACCACCGCGATCTCATAGAGTCGCGGCCAGTGCTTTCCGGTGACGAATAATCGATCCGAGGCCGTGTCGTAGGCGATGCCGTTGAGCACCTGCTGTGGATCCGTGCGCTTGGCGTGCGGATAGAGTCCGCCAAGGTCGAGATAGGCATCGACCTGCCCGGTGGTGGGATCGATCTGAGCGATCATGTCGCTGTGCCAGATATTGGCCCAGATTCGGCCCTTGATGTATTCCAGCTCATTGAGATACGGCACCGGCCGCTCCACGTCGAGCACCCGCAGCCGACGCACGACCGCCTGGGTGTCGGGGTCGAGAAAGCGCAGCACCTCGCTGCCGTCGCTGGCGATCCAGTGACGCCCGTCGTGGGTAATTCCCCAACCTTGTCCGTCGAAGTGAAAGCTACGCAGTCGCCGCAGGCTGTCTCGGTCGTAGATGAATCCCCGCTGTTCGCGCCAGGTCAGTTGCACGATGGTCTCACCCCAGAGCGTAATCCCTTCGCCAAAGAGGCTCGGCTGGAGGCGGATCTCTTGGAGAATTGCGCCGCTCGTCAGCTCGACGCGTCTGAGCGCGGATGCGCCGTAGTTCCCGGTCCCTTCGTAGAGCTGTCCGGCTTGGATGGCCAAGCCTTGGGTAAAAGCGCGGGTGTCATGCGGATAGCTCGCGATGACCCGAAAGCCATGCACGGGCTGCGCGGTTTGCCAGGTATCGCCGACCGGCTGACCGCACGCGCAGCTCAGGGGCGCGGCGCAGAGCAGGGCGCCTAGCCCGCGCCAGATCAAGCCGCCAGCCCCCGGCCCTGAAGCTCGCGAATCCGGTCGCGTACGGCGGCGGCCTTCTCGAACTCCAGATCCCGGGCGTGCTGATACATCTCCTTCTCCAGCGCCTTGAGCCGCTTGGCCATCTGTTGTGGCGTCAGGTTGGCATATTCGGCCACCTGTTCGGCGACTCTGGCGTATTGGCGTGCCTTCATCGGCGCACCTGGCATGGCGGTCTCCATGATATCGGCTACGGCCTTGCGGATGGTCTGGGGCGTGATGCCGTTGAGCAGGTTGGCGGCGACCTGTTTGGCCCGTCGGCGCTCGGTCTCCTCAATGGCACGCTCCATCGAACCGGTGACTTTGTCGGCATAGAGAATGGCCTTGCCGTTGGCGTTGCGGGCGGCGCGTCCGATGGTCTGGATCAGCGAGCCGGTCGAGCGCAGAAAGCCTTCCTTATCAGCATCCAAGATGGCGACCAGCGAGACCTCGGGCATGTCCAGCCCCTCGCGCAGCAGGTTGATGCCGACCAGCACATCGAACTCACCGAGACGCAGATCGCGGATGATCTCGACCCGCTCCACGGTGTCGATGTCGGAATGGAGATAGCGAACCTTCACACCGTGATCGTTGAGATAGTCGGTGAGATCCTCGGCCATGCGCTTGGTCAGGGTGGTGACCAGCACCCGTTCGCCGACCGCCACCCGCGGCCCGATCTCCGAGAGCAGGTCGTCGACTTGCGACAGCGCCGGGCGGACCTCAAGCTCCGGGTCCACCAGCCCGGTCGGTCTGACCACCTGCTCGACGACCGCGCCCGAGTGGTCGATCTCAAACTGACGCGGTGTGGCCGAGACATAGATGGTTTGCGGCTGGCGTGCCTGAAACTCCTCAAAGCGCAGAGGCCGATTATCAAGCGCGGAGGGCAGGCGGAAGCCGTATGCCACCAGATTCTCCTTGCGCGAGCGATCGCCCCGGTACATACCGCCGAGTTGCGGGACGGTCACATGACTCTCATCGATGACGACGATGGCCTCGGGGGGGAGATAATCGTAGAGCGTTGGCGGCGGCTCGCCGGGGCCGCGTCCGGAGAGATAGCGGCTGTAGTTCTCGATGCCCGAGCAGTAGCCGAGCTCCAGCATCATCTCCAGATCGAAGCGTGTGCGCTGCTCCAGGCGCTGCGCCTCGACCAGCTTGTCGTTGTCGCGCAGCCAGGCGAGCCGCTCTTTGAGTTCGGGCTTGATCAGCTCGACGGCCTTGACGATCGTCTCGCGTGGCGTGGCGTAGTGGGTCTTGGGGAAAACGGTGTAGCGCGAAACCTTGCGCCGGACCTCGCCGGTCAAGGGGTCGAAGAGCGACAGCGCCTCGATCTCCTCGTCGAACAGCTCGATACGCACGGCCTCTTCGTCGGATTCGGCCGGATGGATGTCGATGACATCGCCGCGCACCCGATAGGTGCCGCGTGAGAGCTCCAGCTCGTTGCGTGTGTATTGAAGATCCGCCAGCCGACGCAGGATGGCCCGCTGGTCGATGCGGTCGCCGCGCTTGAGGATCAGCACCATCTTGAGATAGGCGGCTGGATCGCCCAGACCGTAGATCGAGGAGACGGTCGCGACGATGATGACGTCCTTGCGCTCCAACAGCGATTTGGTCGCCGAGAGGCGCATCTGCTCGATATGCTCGTTGATGGCGGCGTCCTTCTCGATATAGGTATCGCTCGCCGGAACATAGGCCTCGGGCTGGTAATAGTCGTAATAGGAGACGAAATACTCCACGGCATTGTTGGGAAAAAACTCGCGCATCTCGCCGTAGAGTTGCGCCGCAAGCGTCTTGTTCGGTGCTAGAACCAGCGCCGGGCGCTGGACTTGTGCGATGACATTGGCGATGGTGAAGGTCTTCCCCGAGCCGGTCACACCAAGCAGGGTCATCCCAGCCTCGCCGTCTTGCAGACCCTCCACAAGCCGACGGATCGCCTCCGGTTGATCGCCCGCCGGGCTGAAGGTGGAGACGAGCTGAAAGGGTTTGGCGGACATGGAAAATCCTCATCGTAAACAGACCGCACGACGCAGTGCGTCACGACGCACCTATGGTGCTCAAGACACCTGCTTCAATCTAGATGCCGAGAATGAGCCGATTCGCTATTATTCGTGACCGATCCTCATGCATCCAAACTTTGTAGTTACCTAGAGACATCCGCCGATGACCATCAAACTTGCCGCCCGCGTCCAGGCTATCAAGCCCTCCGCAACACTTGCCATCACAGCTCGCGCCAAAGCGCTCCGTGCGGAGGGCAAAGATGTCATTGGGCTTGGGGCCGGAGAACCCGACTTCGATACCCCAGATCATATCAAGGCCGCCGCGATCGAGGCGATTCGTTCGGGCTTTACCAAATACACCGCCGTTGACGGGACGACTGAACTCAAGCAAGCCGTCATTGATAAGTTCAAGCGGGACAACGCTCTGGAGTACGCGCTCGATCAGGTTCTGGTCTCCTGCGGTGGCAAGCAGAGCTTTTTCAATCTTGCCCAGGCATATCTCGATCCAGGTGACGAGGTCGTGATTCCAGCGCCCTTCTGGGTCTCCTATCCAGACATGGTGCTACTCGCGAGCGCCGTGCCCGTTTTAGTGCATGCCAGCGCGGACCAGTCATTCAAGATCACGCCTGCGCAGCTCAAGGGCGTCCTCAACGACAAGACCCGGCTGATGGTGATCAACAGCCCATCGAACCCCACCGGTATGGCCTACAGCCGCGAAGAGCTGGAGGCGCTCGGAGCGGTTTTGCGTGAGTATCCGAAGGTGTTGATCGCCACCGACGACATGTACGAGCACATCCGCTGGAGTGCTACGCCCTTCGTCAATATTGCCAACGCCTGCCCGGATCTAATGCCGCGCACCGTGGTGCTCAACGGCGTCTCCAAGGCTTACTCGATGACCGGCTGGCGTATCGGCTATGCTGGCGGCCCCGTCGAAGTCATCAAGGCGATGAAGAAAGTGCAGTCGCAGAGCACGTCGAATCCAAACTCGATCGCCCAAGTCGCGGCTCAGGCTGCGCTGGAAGGGCCGCAGGAGTGCATTGGCGTCATGCTCAAGTCGTTCGTCGAGCGTCATGATTACGTCGTTGAGCGTCTCAACCAGATACCGGGAATCGACTGCCTGCCAACCGACGGCACGTTCTACGTCTTCCCCCGAGTTCAGGGGCTGATCGAGCGTATCGACGGCATCGGCACCGATCTGGAGCTGGCCGAGTATCTCATCGAACAGGCCGGTGTTGCACTGGTGCCCGGATCGGCGTTCGGTCTTGATGGCCATGCGCGCATCTCCATCGCCACCAGCCTCACGAACCTGGAGCAGGCGCTGGACCGGATCGCCAAGGTGGCTGGCTGAGGCAGAGCCACGGCGTCTTGACTTAATAGTTTAGCCAGTTAAAATACCTAGCTCACGACATTCCCTGGTAGCTCAGTTGGTAGAGCGGGTGACTGTTAATCACTAGGTCGGCGGTTCGAGCCCGTCCCAGGGAGCCAAGCAAGTGAAAAATCCTCGTCTTCTGTCGAAGACGGGGATTTTTTTTGTCCATTGGCCACTGGCCCGGTGTATTTCCGGAACAGCCAAGATTATGCCCATAAACTCCCCAATGGAAACGCAACGGCGTCGAACGGCGGCTGGCGGACACTGTCCTCTTCCTTAAGGGTATCGAGCAGCAACCAGTGTCGGCTGTCATGGAGTGCATAGACCTCCAGCGTGCATGCATTCGGGTCCACCAGCCACAGATGTGCCACGCCTTCACGCGCATAGAGCGGCATCTTGGCCGCCCGGTCGATCCTGACGGTCGAGGGCGACAGGATCTCGCAGGCCCGATCCGGCGCGAGTTCGAACCAGGCGGTTTCGGGGAGCGTCGGCATCCGCTCGCGCCGCCAGCCAGCGAGATCGGGCACCAGAATATCCGCTCCAAGGTGAAGCTCAGGCTCGCGATTCTCTTGGAGCTTGTTCTCCCAGAGCGCACGGCGCGCGGTTTGGGATGACCTCAACGATGAGCTTCTAATTGCCCCCACTCACAGACCGGGTCTAATATCAAGCCGTCCGCCGGTCTCCATCAGTATTGCAACGGAAGGCGTCGGGTTGGGGACTCAGTTTCTGTCTGATACGGCTGGGCTATACTGCGTTTGTCGTCGCGAATAGATGGCATGAGGCGCCTAGCAGCAATGTTGGCGAGAGATTTCCAGGGTGTAGCTGAGCCGCGCGGACGAACGGGGTCAATGTGGAGTGGGTGCTAGGCAGCATCTGTCTAGCACAGAAATTGGTAGTGCTCTTATCTATAGGATAAATAATTAGCAATGCATTGTCCAAAGTGTGGCTCAAGCGGAATCGTGAAGAATGGAATCAATGCAACCGGAAAGCAAAATCATCGGTGTCAAGAATGCAGTCGACAGTTTGT
>JARIBS010000141.1 GCA_029257385.1 Thiorhodococcus sp. | reverse complement strand
GGTGAGGGAGGCAAGAGGCTGGGTCGATCCGGCAGGAGGTCGGTCGAAGCAGGGGGCTTTTCCGGCTGAGAAGGACTCGTGTTTGAGTTTTCTGTTAATCGGGGATCCCTGGGTGCTTTCGCCGGCGCGCGAAGGGCTGGAGTGATATCTTGGTTGCGCTCGAGCACCATGAATCCACTGGGCTGCTGCTCGGGCAGTTTTGCCGGTTCGTTGCTGTGTGCGACCCTCGGGCTTTCGATCGAGTCGCTGGGCGTGGATGCATGCTCATGCCCTGGTATCGGGTCATGCTGCCCGAGGAATCGCGGCATTGGCTCGGTGGTCTGTATTGCTTGGGGATTGGAGCGCAGGACGGGTTTGTCGAACGTCTGAGAAAGCAGCGTTAGTGCGATCAGGCCCAGAGCCAAGGCTAGGGCCAGCACTGTCCAGATCGCCCATCTTCTGAGTCGGTCGGGCATTGGCATCCAGGAACGCTCATCGACGATGGCGTGATGGACTCTCGGATCCCGGCGCAGAAAAGCGCTGATATCTGGAGCGATTTCGCCAATGCCATGGAAGCCCGACAGGTCTTTGTCGTATTGCTGGCGACTCTCCGGATGACGTAGCGTCGTGTACGCATCGTTGATCCGGACGGTGAGCGCGGCATCCATGCCGTCGTTGGAGACCGATCGGTCGGGATGGAATAGCCGGACCAGCAGTTGGTAATGCTGTCTGATGCTGGTGTCTGGCGCCGTGCGGGGCAGGCCCAAGGTCCGATAATGATCGGCACCCGGTATCAGGAGCACTTGTCGCAAAAAGAATCGAGCGGCGCTTTCGATCGCCTCTGGAGATTCTCCGAGTTGATCGGCTATGCCCTGAAGGTTTTGCGGTGACAGTGCGGCAACAAAATCGATCAGCAGGCCGCCGAATGCATCGGGCAGGGGGATCCCCGGCTCGTTCTGATGCGGATAGCGCAGCGGACTCCGGTAGAAGTCCAGAGCAAGGACCAGAAGCTCGGGAACCATAGCGGCCAGCCGTCAAGTTGTTGGTTGGCGCGGTAATTCAGCCGGTTTGCCGCCGTATGCGTACGTGTAATGATAATCATAACCGTAGCCATAGCCCGAACCTGCTTTGCCGAACTTTGCCAGCACGGCGCCCAGGATGCGAACGTTGGCGTCGCGCAAGCGTTTCATGGACCCTTCGACCGCACCGATGCGCGTCTCGCCGGCCTCCACGGCGAAGATTGTGGCTCGGGCAAGTTTTGCGAGCACCAAGGCATCCGCCAGACCAATGATGGGTGGTCCGTCGATGATCACGGTATCGAATTTCTCAGAGGCGGTTCTGATTAAATCCATCATCTTCGGACTCGAAAGCAGCTCGGCCGGATTCGGCGGCAGGGGACCGCTGGTGATGACGAAGAGGTTCTGCACTTGCGATGGTTTGGCGATGCTCGACGGCTCGGCCGATCCCGCGAGGTAATTCGTCAGACCCTCGCTGTTGGTTTCTGCGAGCTTGAAGACCCTGTGCAGCGACGGGTTACGCAGGTCCGCATCGATGATCAACACCTTGCCGCCCGACTGCGCGAAGGCGATGGCGAGGCTTGTAGACGTTGTTGTCTTGCCCTCGCCGGGGCTGGCGCTGGTGACGTGCAGCACCTTGGGTGAGCCTTCCGAGGTCGAGAAGACGAGGGCGGTTCTCAATGAGCGATAAGCCTCCGAGAGCGCACTCGTTGGGTCGATGTACGCAAGCAAGGGGATATCTTCGTCATCGATGCCGAGCGAGCCCTTGTCGACATGCGGGATCACGCCGAGCACGGGCGCGCCAATTCGGCGCTCGACGTCTTCGCTCGTCTTCAACGTATCGTCGAGGACCTCGAACAGGAAGGCCAGCAGCACGCCACCGAACCCACCGAGGGCGAGGGCGATGGCGAGGTTGAGTTTCAGGCTGGGTTTGTGCTTGTTGCGCGGCACTTCGGCGCGGTCGACGACGGCGATATTGTTGGAGCCGATGCCGGCGACGACACCGACTTCTTTCATGCGCTGCAGGAGTCCGTCGTAGAGCTGGCGGTTGGTGTCGACTTCGCGCTTGAGGGTTTGGTAGTCGGTGCTGCGATCCTGAAGATTGAGGATCTCCTCTTTGGTCTCGTTGATGCGCTGCGTCAACTTGGCTTCTTTGGTCAGCTTGGCCTCGAAGATCGATCGCACGGATCCGGCAATGGAGGAGGACTCGGTGGCGATCTCTTGATTGATATTGTCGATTTGCTGCTGAAGCTGCTGCATCTTCGGGTAGCCGGGCTTAAATAGTTCGAGCTGCTCCCGATACGTCGACTCCAACTGCGCCTTATTCTCTTTGAGCGTCTGGATTAAGGGGCTGTTCAGCACGCTACCTGTGACGTAGGCGCCACTCCTGAGAAGCTCCTGGTAGTCGGCTTCGGCCTGGATGCGTTCGGCCTCGGCCCTGATCAGCTCGGAATTCATCTCCTTGATCTTGTCGAGCAGGATGGAGAGCCGATCATCGAGGTTGAGGATCTCGCGATCGCGTGCATAAGTGACCAGCCTGCGCTCGGAGTCCTCCAGGTTTGCACGCATCTGCTGAATCTGCTCCTGGAGAAAGGTCTTGGCGTATGAGGAGGCGTCGAAGCGTCGCTCAAGCGACGTGTTGATGAAATTCGTCGCGATGGCGTTGGCAATGGTCGCCGCTTCCTCGGGTGCCGGGCTTTCATAGCTGATGCGAACCAGACGGGAGTTTCTGATCGGCTCCACGGAGAGATTCTCTAGGAAGATTGCTTCCAGATCCGGTCCTCTGTCTTCTTCGGTCGCGTCGGATCCGGAAAAGAGCCCCTTAATGCCGCTCAAGGCGTCGTGGATGAAGGAGGCGCTTTCCTCTGGAGCGAATGTGCGTGATGTTTCGAGACCGAGTTGATCGATGATCCGCCGAGCAAGGCTGCGGCTCTGCAGCAGCTCGTACTGGGTTTGATAAAAATCCTTTGAGGAGTCGCGCTCTTCCGGCGTAATGCCCTGATATTCGACGACTTTACTTTCTTCACGCTCGATCTGCAGCAGCAGCGAGCTGCGATAGATGGGCGTTGCCAGGAAACTGTAGAGGAGGGCGGCAATGATGGCGGCGGACATGAAGGCAAAAATCGTTCCCTTGCGCCTCAGAAGCAGATTCCAGATTTCCCTGAGATCGATGACGTCCTCGTCATCCGGTTCTTGTCTGACGCCGTGGACGATATTCGTGAGCCGCTGAAGCTCCTTTCGTTGCTCGCTTAGCTCAAGCTGCAGGTGCGGAGGGATCGTACCCCCAGAGTCGATTCCGTTAGCCATGCGAGTGCGTCAACTCCAGTGGGGTGCTTTGAAGATGTGGGCGGGCGCGGTTGGTCTTGGCCATCGATAGAGCCTGACGACACAAGGCGAGCGTGCTGATCATGGTGCTGTTCCGCGTCAGTAAACGCGGACGAATCCGCGTAACGTATCCGTAACGCTCTTGACAAATGCCGCGCTCCCTGATTTGGGCACGAGGATCCGATCGTCTCCCGCCATGACGGGATCCTCCTGCAAGCCTTCGTCGATTTTGTCGACATCGACGACGTAGGCCTGGGCCTGAGGTGTCCCCTGATCGCGAAATAAAATGACTTGCGATGTGTCGGCGACATCGCCAACACCGCCGGCCAGGGCGATCGCCTGGGTCAATGTGGTGCGGCCCTTGAGTGGGAAGACGCCCGGTTTTTCCACCGTGCCCGACACCGTGACCTTCTGGCTTGCGTATTCTTCGATGAAGATGCTCACCTGGGGGTCCTGGAGGTAGTCGACGCCGAGGAGATAGGCGATTTTATCTTCCGCCTCTTGCGGCGTGAGACCGGCAACCGGGATTGGGCCGATGAGGGGCATGACGATTCGCCCGTCGTCTCCAACTCTCTCCCTGCTCGTGAGCTCATCGACCTGGAAGACTTCGACCTTGAGCAAATCCTGCGGCCCGATTCGGTAATTACCGACTGTGCTCGCCGTTGGCGGCACTCCGAGCGTGGCGGGCACGAGCGTTCCGCTGCCTGACGAGTCGGACACGTTCGGTGACCCGGCTGCTGGGGCCGATGTTGCACCGACGGATGGTGTGCTGGAGTAGGGAATGGCGGATTTTGGCGTCTTTGACGAAGCGCAAGCCGCCAGACTCAGTGCCACCAACCCGGTGAGCAGAATACGCATCGATCTATCCATGGTCTGGTTTGGTCGCTCGCTTTGTCGCCGTCTGAATGGTAGCGGGGCTGCCTTCACTGCGACGCAGCTCGGCAAGACTCCGCTTAGGCTGGATATGATGACTTGGCGCGCTGAAGCGATCAAGTTGCCGCTTGCCTTGCCGAGCGCGGCGATCGCTCGACAGGCCGTTGAGCGGCAGGGTAACCTGCGCCGACGCTCCCGCGCGATGCGTAAACATAAAGACGTTGCGAATTGTCGGTGCCGAGCATCCCGGTTCGAAGCATTTTCTGATGCGCTGAGTGCTGCGCATTTCGTCCTGTCAATTTCATATATAAGGTTGCAGACGTTGAATTCTGGTGTCTTACACAAGTCTGAATCGCAAGGAATGCAACAAACCGTGTTGACGGTGTTGCTGGTTGCTTTGTTCGTGCTGGCTCCGGTATTCAGGTCAGGCCAGGTAGCGCTTGCGCTGCTCGCACTGGAGCTGATTTCGATCTTCGTCATCGCCACCTTCCTGTGGCGACCGCCGCACGATTCGCTAACCAAGCGTGAGTGGTTCGTGATAGTGGCGCTGATCGCTCTGCCGCTGGTTTATCTCATCCCGTTGCCGAGCATGGTCGGGGAACTACTTCCGGGGCGCGAGCTTTACCGCGATTCATTGACCCTGTTGGGTCTGGGGAGCATTCCGGTCACGCTTTCGATCGTTCCCGTGGAGACCGAGCGTGCAATTCTGGCGTTGCTGGTGCCCATTGCGGTTTTTATGGGTGCTCGGGTGCTCGACACCGACCGAATATTTTCGCTCGTCCTCCTGCTCATCGCCATCGCGGCGTTCGAGGTGGTGCTTGGATTGATGCAGTATGGGGGCGGCAAGGACAGTGGGCTTTATCTCGGGATGGAGTTCACCCACTTCGGAAGTGCCGTCGGCACCTACACCAATCGCAATCACCTTGCCGGCCTGATCGAAATGGCCCTGCCCATCTGCGTGGCGCTGCTCGTCTACAGCATGGGGCGCTCTAGACGAGAGCCTTCGGCCAATTGGCGCCGTCGCGTCTCCTTCTTCGGCTCGATTCAAGGCAACAAGGCCCTGATCTACGGCGCTCTGGCGTTACTGTTGCTAGTTGGGGTGATCTTTACCCGGTCGCGCGCCGGCATTGCGCTCACCATGCTTGGGATCTTGATGCTGACCTTCATGTTTGCGCGCCGGATCGGCGGCGATAATGTCTACGGCCTCGCCGGGACAATCGTTGCCGTTGGGCTTGGCATCGGACTCGTGATTGGACTGGCGCCGGTTTTCGATCGGTTTGCGGAGTTGGATCCGATGGAGGATCTGCGCTGGACGATGTTCGATGCCACGATCGATGGCATCGGCGCCTTTTTCCCTTTTGGAAGCGGTCCGGGAACCTATGCAGAAGTGTTCCATGCCTTTCAGCCGGTCGAGCTGGGGCGCTGGTTCATCAACTACGCCCACAATGACTACCTGCAGTGGCTGTTCGAGGGCGGACTCTTTGCGGGGGCGCTGATTCTAGCCTTCTTTGTGCTCTATCTGATGCAGTGGGGAAACGTTTGGAAACACGGGGCATGGTCCCGCTTCAGGTTCGTGCAAGGCGCGGCCGGCATCGGGATTGTGTTGATCTCTCTGCATGAGCTCGTCGACTACAATCTTCAAATGCCGGCGAACATGGTGTATTTCGCCTTCCTTTTGGCCGTTTTCTTTCGAGAAGCGGACGACGTTGCCGCACCAGGCCGGCAGCGCCGCACGCGACGCACTCCCAGGCTGCAGGAAGGCGAGCCGATGGCCTCCAGTCTAGCGCGGCCATCGGGTCCGCATCCGCAGCAGATTCCGAATCCATTTCTCGATTAATCGGGGGCTTTGGTTGCGCTCTTCGGATGCCCGAGCGGGCGAGGTATGAGCAGGAGGGCCGATGGCGGAGATCGTGCTGGAAGGCGTCACCAAGCAATTCGCCGATGGCAACTATGCCGTGCGGGAAGCGAGCTTTACGGTGAGGGACGGGGAGTTCTTCATTTTGGTCGGCCCCTCGGGCTGCGGAAAGTCAACGCTGCTCAATATGATCGTCGGCCTGGAGGAGATGACCAGCGGCAATCTGTACCTCGATGGCCGCTCGATGCGCGGTGTGGACCCCAAAGACCGCGATATGGCGATGGTCTTCCAGAGCTACGCCATTTATCCGCACATGAGCGTGGGTGAGAATATTGCCTTCCCGCTCAGGTTGGCACGGCTGCCGGGCGCGGAGATCGACTCGCGGGTGGCCGAGGTGGCCGAGCTGCTCGGTCTGTCCGATCTCCTCGAGCGCAAGCCCGAGAGCCTGTCCGGCGGACAGCGCCAGCGGGTCGCTATGGGCCGTGCCATCGTGCGTCGACCCAAGGTTTTTCTGCTCGACGAGCCGCTGTCTAATCTCGACGCCCAGTTCCGCAGCCAGATGCGTGCCGAGTTGGCGCGGCTGCAACGCCAGCTCGGGACCACCACCGTCTATGTCACCCACGACCAGACCGAGGCCATGACGCTCGGCGACCGCGTGGCCATTCTGCGCAACGGTGAGGTCCAACAGGTGGCGACCCCGCGCGAACTCTACTCTCGGCCCGCGAATCTGTTTGTGGCCGGGTTCATCGGTACCCCGCCGATGAATGTTCTGCGAGGCGAGATCACCGCCGATCGGCTGGTGCTGCCGACGGCCGAGCTGACGCTCGCCACGGATCAGCGTCGTGGGCTTGCCCTGCCGGACGGCCCGGTCGCGGTTGGCATCCGGCCCGAAGCGTTGATTCCAGCCTCGCGGGAAGCCGGATCAGGCGTCTTCGAGGGGACTGTCGATCTCATTGAATGGCTTGGCGCCGAACTCTTCGTTCATCTGGATCTCGGCGTCGCGACGCGGCCTTTGCCGCGAGCAGTCTCTGAGATGACCGCTGGCGTCCGAGCGGATCGCGCGCGGCTCATCGCGCGGCTCGATCCGCGCGTGCCGGTCGAGGAGGGGCAACGGCTGTCGTTGCGCGTCGATCTGGATGCGCTGCATCTCTTCGGCCCAGAAAGTGGTTTCGCCATCCCGAGACAGTCGGCAATCTGACACGCTGTGCGGTTGTGTCGCCGCTCGTGTCTGTGATGGCGTTCGTGCCGTCGCCGCTTGCGTTAGGCGACAATCCGGTGTGGAAAACATCGCATTGGAAACCAGGAGATCGAACCGCCATGCCTACGCCTGAGTCCACGCTCATCGGTCGTATCGTCGACATCCGGGGCGGATGTCTAATCGCCACACTGTTTCGCGGAGAAGAGGGTTTCGCATCGGTGAAAACTCTCGATCAGGAAACCCTGCCGGTTGGACAGTTGGGCAGCCTGATTGAGGTGCGCGATCGTGCCGGTCATATCCTCGCCGAAGTTTCACGCGTCGTCGAAGAGAGCGTCAGCGTAGCGCGCGATGATGCCGCTGGCGGTCAACATCAGGTCAGCGGGCGCGAGCGTCGTATGGAGCTCACGCCGCTGGGCGAGATTAACGCGGATGGACGACTCGAGCCGGGTGTCAGCCGCTATCCGGTCGTCGGCGCCGCCGTGCACCTGATCGCGAGCAGCCGTCTGTCGGCCCTGATCTCGCGCAAGGTCGATGGCGGACTGGAGCTGGGGCGGCTGTCGGTGCGCCCAACGCTCATGGCAACTCTGGACCCCTCTGCGCTGTTCGGACGCCACCTGGCCATTCTCGGCCAGACTGGAGCGGGCAAGTCATGGACCCTGTCGAGTCTGCTCCAAAGCGTGGTCAAGAGCATGCCGCGCTCGCATATCATCCTGCTCGATCTGCACGGCGAGTATGGATGGCGCACCGACACGGGGGGCATCGACGGCGTATTCCCACCGGGGACGGCCCGCTATATTGATGCGCGCGAACTCGAAATCCCCTATTGGCTCCTGACCTACTCGGAGCTGGTGGACCTCTTTATCGATCGCAACGACGCCAATGCCACGGTGCAGATCGCCTTCCTGCGCGAGGCGATCTACACCTTACGCAAGCAGTCTAACGAGCACCTGGGTCTGGAGCGTCTGTCGGTGGACTCGCCCGTCTACTTCCCAATCGACGAGCTGTATCAGAAGTTCAAGAAGGCCAACGAGGAGAAGCTGGAGTTCGGTAAGGTCAAAGGGGTGCTGTTTGGCGCCTTCGATGACTTCCTGGTGCGTTTCCAATCGCTCTACAACGATGGGCGCTACGATTTTTTCATGCGCCCGCGCAAGCACAACAGCTCTGCTTCACTGGAGGGCCTGCTGCGCGACTTCGTGGGTCTGGGAGAGCCCAAACGTCAGGTGACGGTCATCGACCTCAGCCCGGTCCCGGTCGATTTGCGCCCCATCGTCTCGGCCCAGATCGCGCGGCTGTCCTACGAGTTCAACTACTGGAATCCGCGCCGTCACGAGTTCCCGCTGCTGCTGGTGTGCGAGGAGGCGCATCAGTACATCCCGAGCGAGGCCGACAGTCGATTCGTCGGAACGCGCCGTGCCATGGAGCGCATCGCCAAGGAAGGGCGCAAGTACGGCGTCAGTCTCTGTATCGTCAGTCAACGCCCGACTGAGCTGTCGCAGACTGTGCTCTCACAGTGCGGCAACTATCTGTGTCTGCGCATCTCCAACGCCGACGACCAGGAATACGTGCGGCGTTTGCTGCCGGAGGGGGCGAAGAATCTCGCCGACATGCTGGCATCGCTGCGCCGGGGCGAGGTGCTGGCGGTCGGTGACGCGGCCATGCTCCCATCGCGCATTCTGGTGCATCCGCCGAACCCAACCCCGGCCAGTAATGACGCCCCGCTCTCGAAGAGCTGGCGCGATGGGCCGCAAGACCTGGATGTGGCCGACATCATCGACCGCTGGTGGCGACAGGTGCGCTGAGGTCCGCGAGAGCGGGTATCGACTCATGGACAACGCGGCTTCGGGTGCGCCAAGGCGACTTTGGTTCGTCCTCGCTCTATTGGTGCTCATGCTGATCGGGGTCACAGGCTACAAGGTCTGGCCGCTCCTGCATTCGCCCTTGCTCCTGATCGCGGAGCCGGATAGCGGCTGCGATCTCCGATCAGGCCCCTGTGAGGCGCGTTTTTCGGATGGTGCCCGAGTTCGTCTGGAGATCCGCCCCAACACGATCCCCACGGCGGTGCCGCTGAGCATTGAGGTTGCGCTCAGCGGGCTTGAGGCGCAGTCCGTCGAGATCGACTTCCAGGGTGTCGATATGTACATGGGCTTCAACCGAGCCGCATTGAGCCAGACCGAGCCGGGACGCTATCTGGGGCAAGCCATGATTCCGGTCTGCGTGCGCACCCGCATGACCTGGGAGGCACGGGTTTTGATCCACACCCCCGACGGTCTCCTCGCCGCACCCTTTCGCTTCGATACCTGGCGCTGAGCCGCCGGTCCCGGCATCATCTCCACTCTTCACTGACACCTGACAACTCATCTCAACCGATCCCACAATAACGCACCTGAGACAAACATTGAGGACACTACGAGGACCGGCCGCACCAGGGTTGCGCCATGCCGCAACACCATGTGCGAGCCAACCCAGGCACCGATCAATTGTCCCGCCGCCATCGTCGCGGCAACTGCCCAGAGGATGTGCCCACCTGCGAGGAAGAACAGCAGGGCGGCCAAATTGCTGGTAAAATTCAGCACTTTGGTGTGGGCGGTCGCACGGCGCAGATTGTAGCCGAGCAGGGCAACATACCCGATGGCGAAGAAGGTGCCGGTGCCGGGACCGAAGAAACCATCGTAGAAACCGACACTCAGACCGATGCATAAGGCGAATGCCGTGGTGCCTATGCGCCGGTGAGAATCCAGGTCCGACACCCGGGGCGAGAACCAAAAGTACAGCGCGAAGGCAATCAGCAGAGCCGGTATCAACCCTTCCAGAAAGGCACTGTCGATCCGCTGAACCAGCAGTGCACCGGCCGCCGCGCCGGTAAAGGTACAGACGACGGCCAGGCCGATATCTCGCAACGCAATATATCCTCGGCGGACGAACTGAACAGTCGCCATGCCGCTGCCGAAGACCGCTTGCGCCTTGTTGGTTGCAAGACTCTCGACCGGAGTCAGCCCGGTCCAGAGCAGCGCCGGGACGGTCAGCAGCCCACCCCCGCCGGCGATGGTATCGATCAGTCCGGCAAGCACGGCGATCAGAAACAACAAGACGATCTGTGAGAGTTCCATGACGATCATGTATCGGTCTTGATGATTGGCCCGTCGCCGCGACGCTCTATTTGTAATCAGGAAAGCTATGTTCGCACTCGATGTACAGAATCTCTCCAAGGTCTACAAGGGCGGTTTTCAAGCCCTGAAGGGCATTGATCTTCAGGTGGAGGAGGGAGATTTCTTCGCGCTACTCGGTCCCAACGGTGCCGGAAAATCGACCTTTATCGGGATCATTTCCTCGCTGGTGCGCAAGACTGCAGGTCGCGTGGAGGTTTTCGGACACGATCTCGATCGCAACCCGGGTGCCGTCAAATCCTGTATCGGGTTGGTGCCGCAGGAGTTTAACTTCAACCTCTTTCTGCCGGTGTTTGAGGTTGTGCTCAATCAGGCCGGCTACTACGGGATGCCGCGCCGTGAGGCCAAGGTGCGCGCAGAGCGCTATCTGCGCCAGCTCGATCTCTGGGACCGCCGCGCCACCGAGATGCGCAAACTCTCTGGCGGTCTCAAGCGCCGGCTCATGATTGCGCGCGCACTGGTCCACGGGCCGCGACTGTTGATCCTGGATGAGCCCACGGCTGGGGTCGACATCGAGATTCGCCGCTCGATGTGGTCGTTCCTGCGCGATCTCAACGCTGGGGGCACCACCATCATCCTCACGACCCACTATCTCGAGGAGGCCGAGAGTCTCTGCCGCAACATCGCCATCATCAACCACGGCAAGATCGCCGAACGCACCAGCGTGGCGGCGTTGCTCAACAAGCTCCATACTGAAACTTTCGTGCTCGATCTCAAGGGGCGCGTCTCCGAACTCCCCGAGCTTGGCGGCTTCGTCCTGCAGCACCTCGACGATTGTACACTGGAGGTCGAGATGAACCGCGGTCATACCATCAACGGGTTATTCGAGGCGCTCTCGCGCAGCGGCATTGAGGTCATCAGTCTGCGCAACAAACAAAATCGGCTCGAGCGTATGTTTCTCGAGATGGTCGATCGGCGCACGATCGATGCGGGGCTGCGCGCATGAGAGAGCATACGCATGAGTGGCGCCGTTACTGGGTCACCTTCGAGACCATTTTCACCAAGGAAGTCCTGCGTTTCTCGCGGATCTGGGTGCAGACTATTCTGCCGTCGGTCATTACCACGACGCTCTATTTCGTGATCTTCGGGAAACTGATCGGTGAGCGCATCGGCCCCATGGGCGGTTTCGCCTACCTGGACTTCATCGTCCCCGGACTGGTGTTGATGGGTGTGATCACCAACTCATACTCTAACGTCGTGTCCTCTTTCTACAGCAGCAAGTTCTCCCGGTATATCGAGGAGTTGCTGATCTCGCCCGCGCCAAACTGGGTGATCCTCGCCGGCTATGTCGCCGGGGGCGCGGCGCGCGGGCTGGTGGTCGGCGCCGCGGTGCTGGTGGTGGCGTTTCTGTTCACCGATATCCGTATTCACAGCCCCTTGATCACATTGTTGATTTGCCTGATGACTGCGGTGCTGTTTTCGCTCGGCGGCTTCATCAATGCGGTCTACGCCAACAGCTTCGACGATATCTCGGTTGTGCCGACCTTCGTGCTGACCCCGCTGACCTATCTGGGCGGCGTCTTTTATTCAATTGAGCTGCTGCCGGATTTCTGGCAGACGGTGTCTCTGGCCAATCCGTTGCTCTATATGGTCAATGCCTTCCGCTACGGGCTGCTCGGCGTCACCGATATCCCGCTCGGCGTCGCCTTCCCGATGATCCTGCTGCTCATCGTCGTACTATTGGCCTTTAGCCTGACACTGCTAAAACGCGGCGTCGGGATCAAGACCTGATGACATGCGCTGAGTGGCCGCGACGGCGCATACGGGTCGGCAAATTTCAAGCAATCTTGCAATCGGCTGTGGAAGTCGCCGCTGTTGTATCCAGATTGCTCAAATGGGACCATAATCGCTTGACAGGATGCGCAAAAAACTACCGCGTCCGGCAATGTGTCATACTCCCCCAATCCTCCATCTATCCGGAGGTCTACCGCGTCTAGTCGCGGAGGCTGTGAACATTCGTGGCATCCACTCATCGTCGACCTTCTTCTCCCCAGAACCGCAAACGCCTACCTGCCCGTAAGCGCCTGCGGCTTGGCCGTTTGCTGTTTCGCTCGGCACTGGTATTTTCCATCGCCGTCGGCGGTATCCTGGCGCTTTATGGCATCCATCTCGATCGCGTCGTGCGCGACAAATTCGAGGGCCAGCGCTGGGCGCTGCCGGCGCGCGTCTATGCTCGTCCACTAGAACTCTACGCCGGACAGACGCTCAAGGCCGATCAGCTCCAGGCGGAACTCGAGCGGCTCAACTATCATGCCGCGGCCAATCCATCGGTCTCTGGATACTTCCATCGCGATGGCGAGCGCATCTTGGTCAAGACCCGGGCGTTTCGCTTCTGGGACGGACGCGAGCCGGAGCGCTTCCTGGCGCTTGAGTTCGCCGATGGCAAGCTCGCAAGCCTCACCGAGCAGAATGAAGGCCAACAGGATCCAGCGCTGGTGCGCCTCGACGCCATGCTGATCGCCAGCATCTATCCCACCCATAATGAAGACCGGGTGCTGGTGCGCCGCAAGGAGATCCCCGATCTCCTCGTCAAGACCCTGATGGCGGTGGAGGACAGAAGCTTCAACCGCCACTTGGGCATCGACCCAAAAGGCATCGCGCGCGCGGCGCTGAGCAACCTCCAGGCCGGCGCGGTCGTCGAGGGTGCCAGCACCCTGACGCAGCAGCTGGTGAAGAACTTCTATCTGAACGCCGATCGCACCTTCGAGCGCAAGCTCAAGGAGGCCTACATGGCGCTCCTGCTCGAACGACGCTACAGCAAAGACGAGATCCTTGAGGCCTACGCCAACGAGATCTATCTTGGCCAAGACGGCAACCGCGCCATCCACGGTTTCGGTCTTGCCAGCAACTTCTATTTCAATCTGCCGCTCGGCGAGCTTGACGCAGCCAAGACCGCCCTGCTGGTCGGTCTGGTGCAGGCGCCCTCGAGCCTCGATCCCCGGCGTCGCCCGAAGGCCGCCGAACAGCGCCGCAACCTCGTGCTCGATCTCATGGTGCGCGACGGCGTGATCGCACCCGAAGTTGCCGTGCAGACCAAGACCGCGCCGCTGGGTTTGCAAGAGGGCGGCGGACGCCCGGCGGGCGCTTATCCAGACTTCATCACCCTGGTGCGCCGTCAGCTCCAGCGCGACTATCGCGACGAGGATTTACGCTCAGAAGGACTCAACATTTTCACTACGCTTGATCCCAGCGTTCAGATGACGGTCGAGCAGTCTTTATCCACGCGTCTCGCGGCGCTGGAGAAGCAGCGCGGCATCAAGGCCGGCACCCTGGAGACATCGGCTGTCGTCACCTCGGTTGCGCAGGGCGAGGTTCTGGCTGTGGCTGGCGGGCGTGAATCAGGCTATGCGGGTTTTAATCGTGCGCTCGATGCCGTGCGCTCGATCGGTTCGCTGGTCAAGCCCGCCGTCTATCTGACCGCGCTCTCTCAGCCCGATCGCTATACGCTCACCACCCGCATTCAGGATCGCCCCGTCAGTCTGGCCGACGGCGCCAAGCGTTGGGAGCCGAAGAACTACGACCATCGCGTTTACGGCTCGGTGCCGCTCTACAGCGCCCTGTCTCGATCGCTCAACCTTGCAACGGTCAACCTGGGCCTGAGCGTTGGGGTCGGCAAGGTCGCCGATACGCTCTACGATTTGGGCGTGCAGCGGCGCATTCGGGTCGTGCCATCGCTGCTGCTCGGCTCGGTGTCGATGTCGCCGCTCGAAGTCGCTCAGATGTACCAGACGATCGCCGCAGGCGGTTACCGCGCGCCCCTGCGCGCCATCCGCGAAGTCGTCGACGCGCAGGGGCGACCCCTCAACCGCTATCCGCTGGCGGTCGAGGCGGTGGTCGACTCCAAAGCCGCTTACCTTACGACCTGGGCGATGCAGCAGGTCGTCACGCAGGGCACGGCCAAGTGGCTCGGCGGCAAGCTGCCGAAAGACATGGCCATGGCCGGCAAGACGGGGACGACGGACGACATGCGCGATAGCTGGTTTGCCGGGTTCTCGGGCGACAAGGTTGCGGTGGTCTGGATCGGGCGCGACGACTACAAACCGATGGGTCTGACGGGCGGAAGCGGCGCCTTACGTGTGTGGGGTGATTTCATGCTGGCGATGGACAACGAGTCCATCGCGGCAACGCCTCCGGGCGATGTGAGCCTCGCGCGCGCCTGCGGGCGCTCCGATGTGCCCTATATCGGCAACAGCGCCGCGCACTGCGGGGGTGGCGGCACCAAGCAGGCATCCAAATCGACTGGTTCAACACAAAAGCGTGTCGCGCAGCAGCCAGAGTCTGCCGAGAAGCCCGAGAAAAGACCGGCGCCTGCGCCCAAACCGCCGACCAAGAGCGAGAATCACTTCATGGGTGGTTTCTACAATTGACGCAATGTTTGCAATGATGGCTGGCGCTCGCAGCCTCTCCCAGAGTCACCTGTCGCGATAGATTGAACAATGGATAGATCAATAAAGCTGCTGACGATTGTGTTTGCCGCCGGCGCGCTGAGCGCCTGTGCCGTGAGTTATCGCGAGGGACCACCCGCGCCGGTCGTGAGGGTCGCTCCGAAAGCCGATGCGCCGGCACAAACCGCTGAGTCAAAGCCGGTCGCCCGACCCGCGCCCGCGCAGAAAACCGCCAAGCCAGTCGAGCAAGGCACCAAGGTCTATGCATACAACGATCCCGCCCAAGTGCCTGACCCGCCCCCGCAAGCGGCTCCTGCGACCTCAGGCGAATCGGCCGCACAACCGACCAACACCACACAAGCAACTGATAATCAGCGCTCGACGCCAACCGAGCAACCCGCCGAGCAACAGGTGGCGAAGGCCGACACCAAGCAACAGTTGCCCGCGACCGCACAACCGCCCGCTCAGCCGAAGCCACCGCCGCCTCCCGTGGCGTCAAAGCTGCCTGAGTCCACTTTCGCCGCGCCCACCCTACCGGCCGCCGCCGAGACCCTTACCAGCCAAGCCGAACGCCAGCGCCAAGCGGGCGATCATGCCGGCGCGGCGGCGTCGCTAGAGCGCTCGCTGCGGATTGCTCCGCGCGAACCTTATCTCTGGAATCGCCTGGCGCGCGTGCGCATGGAGCAGGGTCAGTCGGTACAGGCGGGTAATCTCGCTGCGCGCTCCAACGACCTGGCGGGTCAGAATCCAGACGTCAACAAAGACAACTGGCGGATCATCGCCGAGGCCAAACGCCGTGCCGGCGATGTCGCCGGTGCCAGCGAGGCGGAGCAGCGTGCCGGGACTGATTGAGCGGCGTCACGCCCGCTGCTGATGATGGACGTCACGCATGCGCTCGGACCCGATGGGCCGCTCGCCGATAAGATTCCGGGCTTTAATCCGCGTTCGCAACAGCAGGCGATGGCCGAGCGGATCACCGAGCGCATACAGAGCGGTGGCGTACTCGTCTGTGAGGCCGGCACCGGTACCGGAAAGACCTTCGCCTATCTGGTTCCGGCGCTGCTGTCGGGACGCAAGACGCTGATCTCCACGGCAACCCGCAACCTTCAAGACCAGCTCTTTCACCGCGACCTCCCGCTCATCTGCAAGGTGCTCGGCCTGACCGTCAAGGCCACGCTCCTCAAGGGCCGCTCCAATTATCTCTGCCGTCACCGGCTCAAGCTCGCTGAGGAGGATCTCGGCGCAGTCGCTCGCGAGCTACGCGGTCAGTTTAAACAGGTACTTGCGTGGTCTAAGGGCACACAGCGGGGCGATATCGCCGAGCTGTCGTTGCCCGAGGATGCCGCACTCTGGCCGCTGGTGACCTCGACCGGCGACAACTGTCTTGGTCAAGACTGTGCACACTGGCAGTCCTGCCATCTGGTGCAAGCCCGCCGTGAGGCTCAGAGCGCTGATCTGGTGGTCGTCAATCATCATCTCTTCTGCGCCGATCTGGCGCTCAAGGATGAGGGGTTCGGCGAGATCCTGCCTGGCGCGGATTGTTTCATCTTAGATGAGGCGCATCAGCTCGCGGAGATTGCATCCAGCTTCTTCGGCATCAGCTTGAGCAGCCGGCAGTTGCACGGCCTAGCGCGCGATACTGACCTGGAGGTCAAGTGCGTCGCCGACGCAGCCCCAGGGCTTCGCGAGCGCACCGCTAGGCTTGAGCGCGCCGCGCAGGATGTGCGTCTTGGCTTGAGCGACGCAGATCGCCGTGGGACCTGGCGCGAACTGGATGGAGAGAGCGATCTGCAGCGCGCCCTAGAGTCGCTTGAGCGCCGCCTTCAAGCCCTGATCGAAGGGCTAACAGTCCATATCGGGCGTGCCAAGGGGTTGGACGCCTGTCTGGAGCGTGCGAAGGATCTGCTGGAGCGTCTGCACGCGCTGACCGCGCCCGAAACGCCCGATAAAGTGCGCTGGTTCGAGACCCAGGGGCGCGGCTTTCGCTTCCATCAGACGCCGCTGGAGGTCGCGGAGCTGTTCCGCGCGCAGATCGCCCGCCAGGGCACTGCCTGGATCTTCACCTCGGCGACACTGGCCGTGGGGGACGAATTCGGACACTTCGTCCGCCAGCTCGGCATCGAAGACGCCGACACGCAGCGCTGGGACAGCCCCTTCGACTATCCCAGCCAGGCCCTCTGGTTTGTCCCGCGCGGTCTGCCCCAGCCGTCCGATCCGAGTTACAACAGCGCGGTTTTGGAGCTGGCGTGCGAAGTCGTCGGTTACAGCCGCGGCCGGGCGTTTCTGCTGTTCACCAGCCACCGCGCGCTGCGCGAGACAGCCGCTGGCCTGGAAGGGCGCATTGCCTATCCGATCCTGGTTCAGGGGACGGCTCCACGCGCCGAGCTGCTTGAGCGCTTCCGCGCGCTCGGTAACGCGGTGCTGCTTGGCACTTCGAGCTTCTGGGAAGGTGTCGATGTGCGCGGCGAGGCCTTGTCCTGCGTACTGATCGATCGACTCCCCTTCGCTTCGCCAGGCGACCCGGTGCTGGCGGCGCGTATTGATGCGCTGCGCCAGCGCGGCGGCAATCCTTTTCGTGACTACCAGCTCCCGCAAGCCGTGATCGCACTCAAACAAGGGGCAGGGCGCCTAATCCGCGACAGCACCGACCGTGGCGTCCTGGTCGTCTGCGATCCGCGGCTTTTGTCTCGCTCTTATGGCTATACCTTCTTGGAGAGCCTGCCGGCGATGGCGCGTACCCGCGACATCGCGCAGGTCCGGGCCTTCTTCGAGGCCGCAACGCAGGAGCGCCAAGTCGCGCACGACGGCCCATGAGCCGATCTGGCGCACATGCGCTGAACACCTGAGAGAATCAAGCTTGTGATCATCCGACTGCTATTGCTTATCGCCTTTTTGGGAGCGGTTTTCTGGCTGCTTCACTGGTTTCGCTCCATGCCCTCGGAACGTGCCAGCCGTCTGCTGCGCAAGTCCGCGCTCTGGGGGCTTATTGCGGTCCTGGTGATCGCCGCCCTGACCGGCCGATTGAATCCGATCTTTGCCGCGATCGCCGCCGCGATTCCGCTGCTGATGCGCGCTGGCCACCTGTTGCGGCTGTTGCCGCTCTTTCAGCAGCTGATGCGGGCGCTCGGTCTCAACGGCGCCATCGGATCGGCCGGCGCCGGCGAGCGGAAAGAGCAGGCTCAGTCAGGTTCGGGGATGAGCGAGACAGAGGCCCGCTCGATTCTGGGTGTCGAATCAGGTGCTGACGTTGAGACGATTCGCACGGCCCATCGCCGACTCATGCAGCGGCTGCATCCGGACCGGGGCGGCTCGGACTATCTGGCGGCCAGAATCAATGCGGCCAAGCGCCGATTATTGGGAGACTGAGATCCGATGCTGAAAGCCCAGGCACAGGCGCTGATCGCCTGCTCGCCCAATCAAGCCTTCGCGTTTATCGCGGTGGGTTTTGCGTATAATTATCCGCGCTGGTCGCCGGAAGTTCAGTCCATGGTAGCGGTGAGCGACGGTCCCCTCAAAGTCGGCTGGGTTGGCCGTCAGGTGCGTGTCGATAAGGGACGCCGAACCGAGAGCGAGTTCCGCGTCGTCACCTTCGACGCCGAGCGTCAGATCGTGTTTGAGGGGCTGGATGATCCCTTTCGGATCGTCTACCGTTTTGAACAGGTCGAGACCAAAACGCGTGTCACCTTCGTTTTCGAGCTGAAGCGTCTGAGTCCCGGTCTGCGCCCGTTCACCGGCATGATCCGGCGCGTCGTCCAGGATGGCGCCGAGCATATGATGGTACGGCTCAAGGCGATGATCGAGACCGAAATCGCGCCAGTCGCCGATTGAGGCGTCATATCCAGCCTGGCTGTATCGAGGAGAAGTCCAGATGGTGGCGAGCAAGCCGCGTTCCGCTTACGTCTGTCACGCCTGCGGCGCCCGTCACCCTAAATGGGCCGGACAATGTAGCGATTGTAGCGCCTGGAACACCCTGTCCGAAATTGCCGAGCCGCGTGGCCGCCCGCTCCAGCAGCGCGGCGGCGGCTACACCGGCGTTGCCGATGCCACGCGTGTGGAGACGCTCGCCGAGATCAGCCCCGAGGAACGCCAGCGTATCCACAGCGGCATTGGCGAACTGGATCGGGTGCTGGGCGGCGGACTAGTGGGCGGCTCGGTGGTGCTGATCGGGGGCGATCCGGGCATCGGCAAGTCCACCCTGCTGCTTCAGGCCTGCGCGGCGCTCGCCGTATCCGAGCCGGTCCTCTATGTCAGCGGCGAGGAGTCGCCCCAGCAGATCGGTTTGCGTGCGCGCCGGCTGGGCCTGTCCGGGGGCGGCATCCGGCTACTCGCCGAGACTTGCGTAGAGCAGATCCTGGCGCATGCCGTGCAAGAAGCGCCGCGCATCATGGTCGTCGATTCCATCCAGACGCTGTTTACCGAGCAACTGCAATCAGCGCCCGGATCGGTCTCCCAGGTGCGCGAGTCCGCGGCGCAATTGGTGCGCTTCGCCAAACAGCGCGGCACCATCGTCTTTCTGGTCGGGCACGTAACCAAGGACGGCACGCTCGCCGGTCCCAGGGTGCTCGAGCACATGGTCGACACCGTGCTCTATTTCGAGGGCGAGCACGGCGGGCCCTTCCGCATCGTGCGCTCGATCAAAAACCGCTTTGGCGCCGTCAATGAGCTGGGCGTCTTCGCCATGGGCGATCAGGGTCTGCGCGAGGTCAAGAACCCTTCGGCCATCTTCCTCTCGCGCCACGACGTGCCCGTTTCTGGCAGCCTGGTGATGGTGACCCGCGAGGGCACGCGCCCAATGCTGGTCGAGGTTCAGGCGCTGGTCGACGAGAGTCCGCTCGCCAATCCGCGCCGGGTCGCTCTGGGGTTGGATCAGAACCGTCTGGCCATGCTGCTCGCCGTGCTGCACCGCCACGGCGGGATCGGTATGTTCAATCAGGATGTCTTCGTCAACGTGGTCGGTGGGGTGCGTATCGCCGAGACGGCGGCCGATCTGCCGGTCATCATGGCCGTGCTGTCGAGCTACCGCGACCGCCCACTCTCGCTCGATTTGGCGGCGTTCGGCGAGGTCGGACTCTCGGGCGAGGTGCGCCCTGTGCCCAACGGACCCGATCGGCTGCGCGAGGCCGTCAAACACGGCATCCGCCGCGCCATCGTGCCCAAGGGCAATGCGCCCAAGGAGGGCGTAGAAGGACTGGAGATTACTGTCGTGCGGACGTTGGCGGAGGCGCTGGACGCCGTGTCCTGAGCGTGTTCAGCGTCGACCCTTGCGTGCCGCGTGTGGGGCGACCTTAACCATTTTGACGCCGTTGTCGGTGGTCTGGATGATCTCGATGGGATGGCCGTGGAGCTTGAGGCTGGTGTCTGGCTCGGGGATGGTTTCGAGATATTCAAGGATTAGACCGTTCAAGGTCTTGGGTCCGCGGGTTGGAAGCTCCCAGCGCAGCGCCCGGTTGAGATCGCGCACGCTGATGCCGCAGTCGATCAGCAGGCTGCCGTCCTCGCTGTTGCGATGAATCTCGCCGATGCTGTCGGATGGGTCGGTGGTGAACTCGCCGACAATCTCCTCGAGCAGATCGGTGACGGTGATCAGGCCGAGAAAATCACCGTATTCGTCCACCACCAGGCCGACTTGCTGCTTGCCGCGCTGGAAGTTGAGCAATTGCTGATAGAGCGGCGTACCCTCCGGCACGAAGTACGGCTCTTGGGCGATCTCGCGCAGGTTGGCGATGGTGAAATCCTGTCTGAGCAGTGCGTGCAGCGCGTTTCTGGCATGCAGAACACCGATGACGTTATCGATGCCGCCATCATAGAGCGGTTGGCGGGTGTAGCTGCTGTTGCGAATGGCCTTGATGATCTCGTCAGCATTATCCTGGATATCGACACCGTCGACCTCATTGCGCGGAATCATGATGTCTTCGACCGTGGCATGCTCTAAATCTAAGATCGCCAGCAGCATGGCGCGGCTGCGTTCCGGGATCATGACGCCGGCCTCGCTGACGACGGTGCGCAGCTCTTCGAGGTTGAGGTCGGTCGAGGTGCCTTTTCCCGGAGCGATGCCCATCAGCCGCAACAGCCCGTTGGTGAACAGGTTGACCAGCCAGACGATGGGATAGAGCACCCGCAGCAACGGGGCGTAGACATAGGCGGCCGGAAAGGCCAGACGTTCCGGGTGCAGGGTCGCATAGGTCTTGGGGGTGACCTCGGCGAAAATCAGGATGACCAGTGTGAGCAGCCCAGCGCCGATACTGATCGCACCCTGTCCGCCCAAGCGCAGTGCAATAATGGTGGTCAGCGAGGCGGCCATGATGTTGACAAAATTGTTGCCGAGCAGAATAAGCCCAATCAGGCGATCCGGGCGATCGAGGAGTTTGCTGGCGATGCGCGCACCGCGATGCCCCTTGTCCGCTTGGTTGCGCAGCTTGTAGCGGTTGATGGTCAGCAGCGCCGTTTCCGAGCCTGAGAAAAAGGCCGATAGACAGATGAGCAACAGGAGCGCGAGAAAGAGACCGTACAGGGGGAGGTCGTTCACATAAGACCGATCAGTGGCGGAAGATCCTTGAATTCTAACCAAAGAGACGATCGGCCGCGAATCGCGCCGCTTGCAGTTCTCCCGCAGTCGGTCATACTCCGGGCCTTTTTCGACGAGGGCTTGGGATGTTTAAGAACGCTAGACTCTTTCGGCTGGATACACCGTTCGGCCTGGATGCCGCCGAGCTGGAGGAGCGTTTGGCCGAGCGGCGGTTCCGTCCGTGTGGGCCGGTCGAGACGGCCACCCTGGGCTGGGCCGCGCCGCTGGGTGAGGAGACGGCCGCCCTGGTGCATGCGGTGAGCGGTTGTTTTCTCATCTGCGCCCGCAAGCAGGAGCGTCTGCTGCCCTCGGCCGCCGTGGCCGAGATGCTCGATGAGCGCATCGCCGAGGTCGAGGCGGGCGAGGCGCGCGATGTGGGACGCGCCGAGCGGCGTCGGCTGCGCGAGCAGCTCATCAATGAGATGCTGCCCCGCGCCTTCACCCGCTCGCGTCGCACCCAGCTCTATATCGACACCGAGTCGCGCTGGCTGATTGTTGACGCAGCCAGCGAGAAACAGGCCGAGGAGGTCGTCTCACTGTTGCGCGAGACACTCGAGAGCCTACCGGCCAAGTTGCCTGCCCCGGCCAAGGCCCCGGCGGACATCATGACCGCATGGCTGCTGGAGGGAACGGCGCCCGATGATTTCGTGTCCGGGGACGCCTGCGAGCTGCGCGATGCCGACGACAAGGCCAGCGTCGTGCGCTGCAGCGGTCAGGATCTCTCTAGCGACGAGATCCTCAACCACATCCGCGCGGGCAAGCACGCCGTGAAGCTGGCGCTGGAGTGGGACGAGCGTCTGAGCTTTACCCTGGCCGACGATCTCTCACTCAAGCGTCTGCGCGTCGGTGACGCTCTGCTCGAAGAGTTGGACGACAGCGAGTTGGAGCCTGCGATGCGTCTGGATGCTGAGTTCGCCATCCTGGCCCTGCAGATGCGCCAACTGATCGCCCGTCTCGACGCGGTCTTCGGCCTCATCTCCAACGAAGGCTGACCGACACCTGCCGCTCAAACCCGATAGAACGCCCGATACCAATCGACGAACCGGGCGATGCCCTCAGACACCGGGGTGCTCGGGTGATAGCCGGTATCGCGAACCAGCGCCTCGACATCGGCGTAGGTGTCGGGCACATCGCCGGGCTGTAGCGGCAGCATCTCCATCTCGGCTTTCTTGCCGAGGCACTGCTCCAAAACACTGATGTAGTCCATCAGCTCGACCGGCGCATTGTTGCCGATGTTGTAGAGTCGGTAGGGTGCCTGACTGGTTGCGGCATCCGGCGCCGCGCCGGACCACTCCGGATTGCCATCCGCGACCCGATCGAGCACCCGAATCACGCCCTCGACAATGTCATCCACATAGGTGAAGTCACGTCGGTGTTGGCCGTGGTTGAAGACCTGGATCTTCTCCCCGGCGAGGATGGCGCGTGTGAACTTAAACAGCGCCATGTCCGGCCGACCCCAGGGACCGTAGACGGTGAAAAAGCGCAGCCCGGTGGTCGGCAGCCGGTAGAGATGGCTGTAGGTGTGCGCCATCAGCTCGTTGGCCTTCTTGCTCGCCGCGTAGAGGCTCAGCGGATGGTCGACGTTGTCATGCACCGAGAAAGGCATCTCGGTATTGGCGCCATAGACCGAGCTGCTGGAGGCATAGACCAGATGCTCGACCGCGTGATGGCGACAAGCCTCCAGCACATTGGCAAAGCCCACCAGATTGGTGCGCACATAGGCCATCGGATTGTCGATGGAGTAACGCACACCGGCCTGAGCGGCGAGATTGACGACACGCTCGGGACGATGCTCGGCGAAGACCGCGTTCAGTCGCCCGGTATCTTCGATATCGACCCGCAGATCGGTGAACGCCGGATGTCCGACGGTGCGCGCAAGCCGGGCTTCTTTCAGCCCGACGTCGTAGTAATCGTTGAGATTGTCGACGCCGATGACGGTGTCTCCGCGCTCTAGGAGACGCAGCGACAGGGCCGAACCGATAAATCCGGCGCTGCCGGTGACCAGGACTTTCATTGAACTTCTCTCCGTAGGGTCAGTTGCGTGAGCGCCGTCTCTCAGAGCCGACCGTCGACCGACTCGCGCGGCAGCAGTGCCTTGACGTCATAGAGAATGGCGCCGGGTTTGCCGAGGGCGCGGATCGCCTCGACGCCCATGTCGACGAATTGGCGATGTGCAACCGCCAGGATGATGGCGTCGTAGTGGTTGGTGGGCGGCTGATCGACAAGCTGGATGCCGTATTCATGCGCCGCCTCAGCCGAGTTTGGCCAGGGATCGTGGACATCGCATTGGATGCCATAGTCCTGAAGCTCGGCGATGATATCCACCACGCGCGTGTTGCGCAGATCCGGGCAGTTCTCTTTGAAGGTCAGCCCTAAGACGAGAATGCGGCTCTCCTTGTCGAGACAGCGCTGGCGCATCATGAGCTTGATGACCTGTCCGGCGACATAAGCGCCCATGCTGTCGTTGAGCCGTCGTCCGGCGAGGATGATCTCGGGGTTGTAGCCGATCTCCTGCGCCTTGTGGGTCAGATAGTAGGGGTCGACGCTAATGCAGTGCCCACCCACCAGACCGGGCCGGAAGGGCAGAAAGTTCCACTTGGTGCCGGCCGCTTCCAGCACCTCCTGGGTATCAATGCCCAGGCGGTTGAAGATGAGCGCCAACTCGTTGATCAGGGCGATGTTCAAATCACGCTGGGTATTCTCGATGACTTTGGCGGCCTCGGCGACCCGAATGCTGCTGGCCAGATGGGTGCCGGCGGTGATGATCGAGCGGTAGAGCGCGTCCACGAAGTGGGCCACCTTGGGGGTCGAGCCGGAGGTGACTTTCTTGATGTTCACGAGCCGGTGCTCGCGGTCTCCGGGATTGACCCGTTCTGGGCTGTATCCGGCGAAGAAGTCCTGGTTGAACTTCAATCCCGAGCGCGCCTCGATGATCGGGATGCAAACCTCTTCGGTCGCCCCTGGGTAGACGGTGGACTCGAAGATCACCACGCAGCCGGGCTTGATGACGGTGCCTAGCGCCTCGCTCGCCGACTCCAGCGGACTGAGGTCCGGCTGTTTGTGGGCGTTGACCGGCGTGGGGACGGTGACGATATGCACAGTGCAATCGGCGAGATCGGCGATGGTCTCGGCATAGCTCAGATGGTCGGCTTCGCGCAATTCTTCGGGGTCGACTTCAAGCGATGAGTCACGCCCCGCGCGCAGCTCCGCCACACGTGCGCCATTGACGTCGTATCCGAGGGTCGGATAGCGCTTGCCGAATTCGACGGCCAGCGGAAGTCCGACATAACCGAGACCGACGATACCGATCCTGACTCGATCCAGATCCAGGTGAAAGGACTCTGCCACGTTCGCTGCTCCTTGATGGGCGGTTGAGTAAATTGCGGAACGATTCTCCCCGTAGGATGGCTAGAGCGCAGCGAAACTCATCAACTTCAGGTGTCAGTTAGGAAGGATGGATTTCACGCTCAATCAGCGCCCCGCAAACGATCAATGTCATACCATGACTGTCCTACAGGAATCGATGGTTTGGGCCTGCTCATTACAGGAAATCATCTTAGTTGCCTGATTTGAGCGATGCGCGTGGCTGACCAGCTCTGGCGAAGGTCGAGCCGATGAGTGCGAGCCTGGCCGCGCCGAACGCGGCTTCCTGATGCACGCCCGCCACGACGGCGCATCCAAGATATCTCGCGCGGATGCGCATCCAGGCGGCGTTGTTTGCGCCGCCCCCAACGGTCAATATCCGTGTCGGGCGCGGTGCGCCCAACTCGGCCAGTCGCGCGTAGCCTTGCGCCTCGATCATGGCCATGCCTTCAAGCAACCCATGCAGGAACGCGGCTGGCTCTGCCGGGCGCGGGTGCATCCTGGGCTGCAGGTTCGGCGCATGGCGCGGAAAGCGCTCGCCCGGCGCGGATAGCGGATAGTAGTTCAGCCCGGTGTCCGTTTCCGGATCGATCAGCCGGCTCAATCGCGCGATCTCAGCATCCTGGAAGTATTGGCGCAGCACCGCGCCGCCGCTGTTGGAGGCCCCGCCGACTAGCCAATAGTCCCCGAACCGGTGACTGTAGACACCATAGCGGCTCGCCGTCACCGCCCGCTCGGAGACGATCTTGATCACCAGCGTGCTGCCCAGCGAGGTCACGGCATCGCCGGGGTGTCCGGCGCCAGCGGCGATCACGCCCGCCGTGCTGTCGGTAGTGCCTGCGAGCACCTGCGTCGACGCCGGAAAGCCGATCTCGGCGGCGATGGCCGGGTCCAGACATCCGATCAGCGTTCCGGGCGCGTGGACCTGCGGCAGTGCGACACCGGGCGGGACGACACTGCGCACCCAGTCCGGCCAGGCCAGCCGCTCGGCGTTATAGCCCAGCTTGAGCGTGTTGTTCCAATCGCTG
>JARIBS010000110.1 GCA_029257385.1 Thiorhodococcus sp. | reverse complement strand
TGGTCTGCTCATTCCACTCGCCAAACTCAGCGTGCTCAAGGCGCACATCGTCAGAGAGTTCGGTGTAGCGCTTTTTATCGTATTCAGGCATGGCCTTGAGCTGATCCTGGGTGCTCGCGCTCTGGGGTGCCAGCAGCTTGTCCTCACCGTGCATCAGAAGCTCATTCAGCGGCACGACCACCTTTTTCCCGCCTATGCCGAGGAAACCGCCAACTTCGATGACCGCGTTGAGCGAGTTGTCCTGCTTGTCACGCACGATCGCGTCGATCTCGCCAATCTCATCGCCCGAGGCGTTGACGACGTTTCGATCATCGAGGTCATCGACTGAGATGTTGCTATGCTCATTGGTCATGGCGCCGCTTGAGGGCTGTCCCACCGGCGCGCGCTGCTCCTGGTTCATCTGATCGGCGCCGCTCTGCGCCAGCACGGCGGGTGCCGCCAGGATTGCCGCCAGCGCGAGCGTCGAAATCGAGGTCATCCCAATACCAGCCAAATGCTTTGTGTTCATATCCAAAACCTCATTATTCATTAAATATAAGTATATTCGGCGATGCCGATGCGGAGGGGTGTCCGCATCGGCATCGAATTGGATTAAAGCGAGTTCCATGCCAGAATCACGCGTTTGCGAATGATCCGAGCTTGTGCGCATCCGCCGCGCCATAAAACCCCTGTCTCTGTCACCCCCACCCGCGTCGGTGAAGCGTCATATCGGGTCTTTACCACCGATGCCGTGTGAAAAGCCCCGCATTACCCTCTGAGAAACGTCGGTCGGGCGCTTTCCCTTACATGACATAGCTTCTGTCTGATGTATTGGGCTTAGGCAGCACCCAAGTCAGATTTCCTCTTTTATCTGCGCGTAGGTGATCAGGGCAAAGAGTCCGGTTCCACCGATCACGTTGCCAATCAAGGCGGGAAAGATTCCACCCAGTACCGCCCTCGCCCAGGACATCTCCCCCGCAAGCGCGAGCAGGAACCACTCGGCGGATCCAGCCACGACGTGTGTCAGTCCACCGAGCGCGATCATGTAAGTGATCAGGACGATGACCCAGAGCTCGCCGCCCTTGGAGTTGGGCATCATCCAGACGATGGAAGCCACCATGAACCCGGTCGGGATCGCGTAGAGCAGGGTCTGGAGCGCCGAGTACTCGAGCAAGTGATTCGACACCGCCAGTGCCGCTTCCAGTTGCGCCGGTGGCAAGATGCCCCAGCGTGTCGCGGCCACGGCGGAGATCAGGGTGCCAAGGATATTTGCCGTTAAGACAACCGCCCAAAGCCGAGTGGCCCGCTGCAATCTGAATCGGCTGAAGTCGCGCAGGACAGGCAGCACCACCGTCAGCGTATTTTCGGTGAAGAGCTGAAGGCGCCCCAGAATCACGATGACGAAACCAACACTGTACCCAAAACCCACCAGCAGCGAGCGCAGCGGACTCTCCGCCAGTGCGTGGTGCAAAAACGCCGAACAGTAGACCGAAAGACTGAGCGCGAGGCCGGCGGCAATGCCGGACCAGAACAGGGATGTGACCGGGCGCGATAGCTCCTCCATGCCTTGCTGTTGCACGACCTCGAAGACCTGCAACGACTGCAGACCCATGCGCTCGGATACTTTGTGCTGTTCTTTGCGGGTGAGCCCCGCGCTTTGCTCGCTTTTTGACATAGTTAAGATCGCTCGCAGATAAAGTGAGCCGTCGATCCCCGGGCGTTCGCCGCCCGGCGCGACGGCAGGTCACCGGGAGCGATCGGCGCCGTGCTGTTGCCTCGGGATGGGAGTGCGATGAATGAGCAAAACGCGTACCCCATTCCGGTCCGTCGCTGGTCATCCGCCGTCCTGAAGCGTCAAACCAAGTGCCTGGTGCAAGATTTGCGTATTTGGTGTCTATCTCAACGATGTGACCGCACAGGAGCAATCAACAGCAATTATGGAATACACCAATCTGGGCAGTAGCGAACTGAACGTCTCGCGTATCGGACTGGGCACCTGGGCTATCGGCGGCTGGATGTGGGGCGGAACGGATGAGGAGACCTCCATCGAAACCATCCGCCACGCCGTCGATCTTGGCGTGACCCTGATCGACACAGCGCCGGTCTACGGCATGGGCCGCTCCGAGGAAATCGTTGGCAAAGCCATCGCCCGGCACGGACTGCGTGATCAGGTGGTCCTGGCGACCAAATGCGCCCTGAACTGGTCAGACGACGGGACCAAGGTCTGGCGTGAAGCGACACGCGCGCGCATCGAGCACGAAGTCGAGGACTCGCTGCGCCGCCTGGACACCGACCGCATCGACCTCTACCAGATTCACTGGCCGGACCCGAAAACGCCTATGGCAGAGACCGCACGCGCCATGGAAGATCTCTACCGGGCGGGCAAGATCCGCGCGATCGGTGTCTCGAACTTCTCCCCCGAGCAGATGGACGCTTTTCGCGAGAGCGCCCCGCTGCACGCCAATCAACCGCCCTACAATCTCTTCGAGCGCGAATCGGGAGATGCGGTGCTGCCCTACTGCGCGCGCCATGGCATCGCCACCCTGACCTATGGCGCGCTTTGTCGTGGACTGCTCAGCGGACACATGACGCGCGAGCGGCAATTCGACGGTGACGATCTGCGCCGAAACGACCCCAAGTTCCAGCAGCCACGCTTCGATCAGTATCTGGCTGCGGTCACGGCGCTCGATCGCTTCGCCCGCGAGCGCTACGGCAAGGACGTTATGGCGCTGGCCCTGCGCTGGCTGCTCGACCAGCCCGGCCACAGCGTCGCCCTTTGGGGCGGGCGTCGGCCCGAGCAGATGGATTCGGTCAACGTCATCGACGGCTGGAGCCTCGACCACGAAGCGTTCGAGACCATCGACCGGATCGTTCGCGAGCATGTGACCGACCCCGTGGGACCGGAGTTCATGTCGCCGCCGAGCCGCTGAGCCATCCATGTCGGGTGAGGCTGTGCTAACCCGACATGGACTACAGATGCTCAGTTATTTCTGAGCCGTTACTTACCGTTGCGCTTGCGCGTTCGAGCGCAGACTCGCAGGCAGCGAAACCGGTACGCGTGCGTCAGCATTCTGACCCCAGCGCGCGCAGATAACTGGCGACTGCGGCAATCTCGCTGTTGTCGAGCGTCTCGGCATAGCCTGGCATGCGCACATAGGGCGAATAGGCTTGGGTGAGGACCTTTGGCGAGCCGGCGAGGATGGACATCACGACGTTGTTTGCCTCAGATTCTCCAAGCACCGGATTGTTGCGCAGCGCGGGCACATACGGCGGTTTGCCCTGACCGCTGTCGCGGTGGCAGGCGATGCACCAGCCTTCGTAGATCGACTCACCCATGAAGCCCCGTCATCCGTGCTTGGTCGGTGCCACCGATGGGGCGTGGGTTGCGCCCAAGGTGTCGAGGGTCGAGAGGATGTCGCGCAGGGTCTCTCCAAGGGCTTCATTGCCGCCCATATTCTCTTCCTCCGCGACCATCTCACCGCGGATGTCCTGCTCCCACGCGCGCAGCAGCGCGATCTTTTCTTCATCGCTCAAGTCTTCCCTGCGCATCACATCGTGCGGTGCCGTCAGCTCGGGTCTGGCGACGCCGCGCACCGTATTGTTTGTCATCATCTGTATCCTCCGCGAGAAACTCCGCCGTTTAGGGCGGGGTCGCGTTGACTGCACACTCTATTGGGACGCGCCTTGAACACCTGAGAATCGCTGCGTGCTACAACTGGCACGCAGCGTCGATCAAAGCCCGGAGCTACGTCCGCGCAAGTAGAAAAACACCGCCAGCACCAGACCCACGACAAACAGGATCCAGGCGATATTGGTTGCCGCGCCAGCGACTCCGGTAAGCCCCAGAGCACCGGCGATGAGTCCCACAACGAGAAAGACCAAAGCCCATTGAATCATTGTGTCACCTCAGTTCGGTTTCGGTTGATGAGACAGGGTCGGAGCACACGCTTGCCCGAAGCGAAAGAGAAGCGCCCTGATAGGGCGCTAGGCTTTCAGCCGTGACTATCGGATTACGCCGCGTGCGGACATCTCCGGCTAGCCCTGACCTGCTACTTACTGCATATTGCTGCCCGATGCGGATCCGCCAAACTCTGAGTGGCCGATGCGCATATCGTCGGAAACTTCCGTGTAGCGATCTTCGTCGTATTCAGGCATGGCCTTGAGCTGATCCTGGGTGCTTGCGCTCTGGGGAGCCAGTAGCTTGTCCTCACCGTGCATCTGAAGCTCATTCAGCGGCACGACCACCTTTTTCCCGCCCATGCCGAGGAAACCGCCAACATCAATGACCGCGTTGAGCGAGTTGTCCTGCTTGTTACGCACGATCGCGTCGATATCGCCAATCTCATCGTCCGAGCTGTTGACGACCTTGCGATCATCAAGATCATCGACCGAGATGCTGCTCTGTTCATTGGTCATGGCGCCGCTCGAGGGCTGTCCCATCGGTGCGCGCTGCTCCTGGTTCATCTGATCGCCGCTCTGCGCCAGCACGGCGGGAGCCGCCAGGATCGCTGCCAACGCGAGTGCCGAAATCGAGGTCTTACCAATACCAGTCAGGTGCTTTGCGTTCATATCCAAATCCTCGTTATTCATTTAAGTTAAGTGTGCTCTGAGATGCCGACACGGAGGCGTCGACATCGACTTAAGCTTAATGCGAGTTCTATGCCAGAACCGCACGTCTGCGAATAATTCCAAGCCGGTGCGCGTGCGCCGCACCATAAAGCCCCCTCTGCCCCAGTCACACCCCACCCGCCGGTGAAGCGGCATGCCGGGGCATTTCACGCGACATTGGTGGTAAAGCCCCCTCCGAAAACGCAACTGACTCGCTCTCTGAGCAATCGCAGCCCGGTTTATCGCGCATGGCATGGCCCCTGCTTGATACCGATAAATGCGCTGGGCGCCCAGACGCTGGCCCATCGCGTCCGAGACTCGGAACGACAGAGCGTTTCAACACCATTTTCAGGAGACAGCACAGATGTCATCCAGCCCGACCCCAGAGCAAGACACGCCCGCACGCTTCGACGATCAGGAACTCACCTTCGGACAGGGCGGCGACACCCATCAGCGCGCCGACAAAGATCAGGCGGTCTTGACCACCGCGCAGGGTATACCGATCGCCGACAATCAAAACTCGCTCAAGGCCGGGGCGCGGGGTCCGACCCTGCTCGAAGATTTTGTGATGCGCGAGAAGATCTTCCACTTCGATCACGAACGTATCCCCGAACGAGTCGTACATGCGCGCGGCTATGGCGCGCACGGCTATTTTGAGACCTATGACTCGCTCGCGGACATCACCTGTGCCGACCTCTTCCAGCGCGCCGGAGAGCGCACTCCGGCCTTCGCGCGCTTCTCCACCGTGGTCGGCAACAAAGGCTCGGCCGACCTGCCCCGCGATGTGCGCGGTTTCGCGGTCAAGATTTATACCCAGCAGGGCAATTGGGACATCGTCGGCAACAATATCCCGGTGTTTTTCATCCAGGACGCCATGAAGTTCCCCGACTTCGTTCACGCCGCCAAGGCCGAGCCGGATCGCGGTTTTCCGCAGGCTCAGTCCGCACACGACAACTTCTGGGACTTCGTCTCGCTGACCCCGGAGAGTATGCACACGGTGATCTGGGCGATGTCCGACCGGGCCATTCCGCGCTCCTTCCGCACCATGGAGGGGTTTGGTGTGCACACCTTCAGGATGTTCAACGCCAAGGGCAAATCGCACTTCGTCAAGTTCCACTGGAAGCCCAAACAGACGGTGCAGTCGGTGGTCTGGAACGAGGCGCTCAAGATCAACGGCGCCGATCCCGACTTCCATCGCCGCGACCTCTGGGATGCCATCGGCCGGGGTGACTTCCCGGAGTGGGAACTGTGTCTGCAGGTCTTCGACGAGCAGTTCGCCGAGGATTTCGACTTCGACGTGCTCGACCCCACCAAGCTGATTCCCGAGGAGCAGGTTCCGCTGCGCCCAGTCGGGCGTCTGGTGCTCGATCGGCGCGTTGACAATTTCTTTGCCGACACCGAACAGGTCGCCTTCTGTACCCAGAACATCGTCCCCGGAATCGACTTCACCGAGGACCCGCTGCTCCAGGGGCGCAACTTCTCCTATCTCGACACCCAACTCAAACGTCTGGGTTCGCCGAACTTCACGCAGCTTCCGATCAACGCGCCCAAGTGTCCGGCCCACAACTTTCAGCAAGACGGTCACATGGCGACGGCCAATCCCACGACCCGCGCCAACTACGAGCCAAACTCCTGGGGCGACGCCGGTGGTCCGCGCGAGACGACCGAGGGCTTTCGCAGCGCTCCGGCACCCGTGGATGGACCCAAGGCACGGGTGCGCTCGGCGACCTTCGCCGATCATTATTCCCAGGCCCGGCAGTTCTACATCAGCCAGACCGAGGTCGAGCAGCGCCACATCATCGCCGCGTACACCTTCGAGCTGAGCAAGGTCGAGACGCTGGCCATTCGCAAGCGGGTAGTTTCGCATCTGCTCAACATCGACACCGATCTCGCCGAGCAGGTCGCCCATGGGCTGGCCCTGCGCGAGATGCCCAAACCCGCCACGGCGGCCATGCCGACCCGCACCGACCTGCAGCCATCGCCCGCGCTGAGCATCCTGCGCAATCAGGACAAGACGCTCAAGGGCCGCAAGGTCGGCTGTCTGGTCACTGACGGCGTCGATGGCGAGCTGATCGAGACGCTGCGCGCCGCGCTTGAGCGCGAGGGTGGGACGCTCGCGCTGGTTGCCCCGATGGTCGGCGGGGTCAAGACGGCTGCCGGGGACTGGATCGCCGCCGACGAGCAGCTCGCCGGCGGTCCCTCGGTGCTGTTTGATGCGGTGGTGCTGGCCGTCTCCGAAGACGGCGCGGATCTGCTGCTTGAGGAGGCGAGCGCTCGGGACTTTGTCGCCGATGCCTATGCCCATCTCAAATACATCGGCTTTGTGGCCGCCGCCGAGCCGCTGATGGACCATGCTGGCGTCCCGTCCGCGCGCGACGCGGGGTTCATCGCGCTCTCCGGCGACGATGGCGTGGCGGACTTCATTGAGGCCGCGCGAAACCTGCGGCTCTGGGAGCGCGAGCCGCGTGTCCAGCACTTGTGAAACGGTAGGCGCCGAGGGTCAGCGTGACCATCGGCGTAAAAAACGGCCCGGCTATTGCTTAAAGCCTTAAACACACTTCAGAAGGAGATCACATTGGACACAATCAACCCACCATTGGAATCTAGCCCGCGCGCCGCGACAAGCGTGCACGATGGCGTTGCAACCGCTGCACCGCTGGCAAGCGAATCGGCGTTGTCATGGCGCGCCATCATCGCGGGTGCCGTCGCTGCGGCGGCACTTGCGCTGATCTTGATGCTGTTGAGCACCGGGCTTGGCTTGTTGAGCGTTTCACCCTGGGCCGGAGAGGGCGTGAGCGCCACGACATTCGGCGTTTGGACGATCATCTGGATCCTATTTATCCATCTCGCGGCTTCGGGAATGGGCGGGTATCTGACAGGACGGCTGCGCCCGAAGTGGACCCTGGCGCCCAACGACGAGGTCTACTTCCGCGATACCGCGCATGGCTTTCTCGCCTGGGCGCTGGCGACGCTGATCACGGCAGGCTTGCTGACATCGGCGATCGGATCGATTATCAATCAGGGTGTCGACGCAGGTGCTGAAGTGGCTGCAGGGGCGACAACAGCCGCCGTGGCAGGCGCGGGCGCTGCTGCTGTCGATCAGTCCGGTGCGCAGTCCGGCTCTGCAGGTATGGGGCTGGGCTATTTCGTCGATTCGCTGTTTCGTAAGGACGCGACTACAGCGCCCACTATTGGCTACACAAGCTCCAGCGAAATGACGCCGACCGAATCGACCGGCGAAGTCATTCGCATCTTCGCCAATGACCTGGAGTCGGGTTTGACTGCCGAAGACACGCGCTACGTGGCCCAACTGGTGCAGGAGCGCACCGGCCTGTCGCAGTCGCAGGCAGAGCAGCGAGTGACAGAGACCTTCGCGGCGGTTCAGTCCAAGATCAACGAGGCCCAGAACGCAGCGCGCGAAGCAGCCGACGAGGCGCGCGAAGCGGCCGCAACGGCTTCGCTGTGGATGTTCGTTGCATTGCTGGTCGGTGCTTTCGCCGCCAGTCTTGCAGCGACCTTCGGTGGCCGCAGTCGCGACCTTTTAAGATAAGACCCAACCATCCATCACAGGAGATGTGTCATGCGCTCAATATTGCTCTGGTTCATCGGCATACCCATTCCGATCATCATCTTGATTGCACTGCTCTTTTAAGGCTCAAGCGCGGGCACGAAGCGGCGTAAACGCCGCTTCGTCACTGCCGGTCAGCACAGGCCTGGCCTAACCAGAAACCGAACCCAACGATCAACACCGAAAGGACAAGATTATGAAAAGCACGACTGCTTCGAACAACGTCCCCGATGAGGCGCTTGATCATCTCGCCAAGGCGCATGTTGCAACGGTCGATGCGCTGACCGGATACATCACGATGGTCGAAAAGGCGGAGTCCGATTTTCGCCCGGTTGTCGAGGCGTTTCGCAAGATGCACGCTCAGCATGCCGACACGCTCGCCCAGCATTTGAAGAATCTAGGGCGCGAGCCGGACACTGACGGTTCGTTCATGGGCACGATCAACAAGGCGGTCGTGACCATGCGCGCGGTGTTCGATGACATTGACGACGACACGATGGACAGTATCCGCAACGGCGAAGAGCATGTCCTTGAGACCTATCACGAGGCCACAGAGACGGCGCTGCCGTCTGCGGTTCTGACCGACCTGCGCCGCCTGTCCGATGAGATCAACGCACAGATCGAACAGACACGCGATATCGACTGAGGCGGCCGACGCTCGCGCCTTCGGGCGAGACCGATAAGCCCGCCCACACACAGGCGTCCCATCATCGGGGGCGCCTTTTGCTATTGTGGTGGCGGGCTTGAAGGTGGCGGGCGCGTTGATCTCTCAACCTCAATGAGATGGCGCTGAAGACATCAAGCCATCAAGCTGGGCGCCACTCTTCATCAGGCGGCGACCAGTGCGCCGTGCGCGTCAGACTCTCCGGCAGCAACAGTTTGAACAGGTCGGCCTGGTTCATGATGCCAAGCTCCTCGACAATCAAGCCGATGGGCTTGCCGGTTGCAATGGCAGTCTCGGCAATGGCTGCGGCCTTTTCGTAACCGATCAGCGGGTTAAGCGCGGTGACCAGCGTGAGCGATTCGGCGACGCGCCGAGACAGTAGATCGTGGTTGGCTTCGATGCCTTCGATACAGTTCACCTGTAGGGTCTGACAGGCATTGGCGAGGTGCTTCAGGCTTTTATACAAGGCCCAGCCGATCAGCGGATCGAAGGCGTTGAGCTGCAACTGACCGCCCTCAGAAGCCATGGTGATGGCGACATCGTTACCGATCACCTCGAAGGCGACCTGGTTCATGACCTCCGGGATCACCGGATTGACCTTGCCGGGCATGATCGAGGAGCCGGCCTGGCGTGCGGGCAGTCGGATGTCGGCGATACCGGTCTGAGGGCCGGAAGAGAGCAGGCGCAGATCGTTACTGATCTTGGACAGCTTGACCGCGACGCGCTTGAGGGCACCCGAGACATCGACTAAAACCCCGTTGTCGGCGGTAGCGGCGATCAGGTTGGCCGCTTTGGTCACCGGCACGCCCGACATTTCAGCGAGCATCGGAATCACGACATCGACGTAGCCCACGGGCGCATTGATGCCGGTGCCGATGGCGGTGCCGCCCAGGTTCACTTCGCTGATCAGGTGCGCGGCTTGGCGCAGGCGCCGCTCGTCCTCGGCCACCATGCTGGCGAAGGCGGCAAACTCCTGGCCCAGCGTCATCGGCACGGCGTCCTGCATCTGGGTGCGCCCAATCTTGAGGACGGACGCAAACTCGGTGGCCTTGGCTTCGAATGCCCCACGCAGGCTCGCAAGTGCTTGGAGCAACTGCTCAATGCCAAACCAGATCGCGATCCTCATCGCGGTCGGGTAGGCATCGTTGGTGCTTTGGGAGGCGTTGACGTGGTCGTTGGGGTGGATAACGTCGTAGCGGCCCTTCTCCAGCCCGAGATGTTCGAGCGCACGGTTGGCGATCACCTCGTTGGCATTCATGTTGGTCGAGGTGCCCGCACCGCCCTGGATCACATCGACGATGAACTGATCGTGCAATTGTCCGGCTGCGATATCGTCGCACGCCCTGGAGATGGCCTGGACCTCGCTCTCCTTGAGCACGCCCATCTGCAGGTTGGCGTGGGCGGCGGCTTTCTTGACGAAGGCGAGTGCGCGGATGAGTTGCGGCATCTGGACAAGCGTCTGCCCGGTGATGGGAAAGTTCTCCACCGCTCGTGCGGTATGCACGCCCCAGTAGGCAGCCAGAGGAATGGCTTTGCTGCCGAGGAAATCGCTCTCTTGACGCATGACATATCCTTAAAAATGAGTTTGAAACTTGATGCGACCGCAGTTCACGGTCAGGCCTCGATACAGACGCGGACGAGATGGCCGTGCCGCTAAGGCGACGCCAAAGCACGGGGTTGCGTTCAGTCGGCGTTGTACCGGGTGCAAAGCTGACATGCCCTATTGTGCTGCATGCTGGGGCTTTTCACACGAAATCGGTTGTAAAGCCCCGGTTGACTGTTCAAAAAAATCTCCGATCGCTCCCCGTCCTGAAGGATGGGGTTTCTCGCAGAGGATCGGGTTGAGAGTACGAACCCGCGCCTTTAGCACCTGTGAGACGGAACGCATCGAGAACCGGCGCGACCATTTGCTGAAAACGGCCCGATTGTTGCTGTAAACTGTGCGACCCCTGAAATGAAACTTGGAGAATATTGTATGACGTTTTCAAAAACCTCTTTGCGTACATTCAGTCTCTGCGCCCTGCCCGCCCTGGCCTTAATGGTCGGCGGCTGCGAGGTGGACGTCGAGGACGAGGGCGCGCTGCCATCGGTCGACGTTGAGGGTGATTCCGGCCAGATGCCGAAGTACGAGGTCAACCAGACTCAGGAAGGCCGGATGCCGAGCATTGATGATGTGGACGCCGACAGCGGCAGGCTCCCCGAGGTCGACGTGCGTGGGCCGGACGTGGAGATCGGCACCGAGCAGAAGGAAGTCACGGTACCGGATATCGATGTCACCATGCCCGATGATCGCGACGACGCGACGAATAATTGATGTAAGCCCAGCGCGCGTGGGGCAAAAGCCCCCTGCGCGCTGGGTGTGACCGCAGCACATCACCGCACGACGCGTTCACCAATTCAGACCGGAGATGACCCAATGCCACCCATTAGACATTACACAACCGCCACCGCCGCCGCCTTGCTCGCGCTCACCCTCGGTGCGGCAAGCGCCGCCGAGACCCCGGCGAGCGCGACGGCCACGCTCAAAAACCTTGAGGGCGCAACCGTCGGTGAGGCGATGCTGATGGAAACGCCCAATGGCGTACTACTGCAGGCCAAGTTCAAGGATCTGCCGCCCGGCACCCACGCTTTCCACTTCCACGAGAAGGGCGAATGCACCCCGCCGTTCGACTCGGCCGGCGATCACTTCGCGCCGCAGGGATCAAAGCACGGCTACCTCGACCCCGAAGGTCCGCATGCCGGTGACATGCCCAATCTGCGTATCGGCGAGAGCGGGACGCTGGAGATTGAGATTATGACCGGGATCGCATCACTCAAGCCCGACCTGCTCGATGAGGACGGCGCATCTCTGGTGATCCACGAGAACGCCGATGATTACAAAACCGATTCGGCTGGTGAGGCTGGAGCGCCCATCGCCTGCGGCGTTATCGAGTCGGCCGAGTAGGAGTAGACTGCGGCGACACGCGGGGCGGCCCGGTTGACGGGTCTGTCTGCGTGCTTAGATAAGGCTTGAGCTGCTCCAGCGAGACGGGCTTGAGCAGATAGGCGTCGAAGTCGCTGCCGGTCTGCGCGTCTGCGGAAATTCTCTCGTCTTGGCCGCTGACTGCGATCAGCTTGAAATGCCGACGCTCCGGCAGTTTGGCCAGCTCACGGGCGACCGCGTAGCCGTTCATATCGGGCATGTTTACATCGATCAGCACCAGATTGGGCACTGACTCGCGCACACTCGCGACGACCTTGTCCCCGCGATCGAGCGTGCGCACACGGTGCCCGAGCAGACTAAGCAGCTGTTGCATGGCGTCCCGGATGTCGGCCTGATCGTCGACGACCAGAATGTCCAAGGCGCCTTGCTCGGGAGTGGCGTCCGGCGCCGCTTGCGGGTCACTCAAATCATCCGGTTTCTGTTCGGGCGTGGTTGCGGCATCGATCAACGGCAGACAGACGGTGAAACAACTGCCCTTACCCAACCCTTCACTGCTGGCATGGACGCTGCCGCCATGCAAACGCATGATCTGCTCAACCAACGTCAGCCCCAGCCCCAAGCCGGTATGCGCACGCTCTGGATGCGAGAGGTCGCGGCTGTAGACATCGAACACCTGCGGTAAAAACTCCGCTGAAATCCCCTTGCCGTCGTCGCGCACACGGATACAAGCGCGGGCGCCGTCCTCGCGTGTCAATGACAGATTGATTCGCCCGCCCTTCGGGGTGTAGCGCACGGCGTTATTTAAGAGATTGGTGAACACCTGAATCAGCCGGGTGGCATCGCCCATCACCTGGAGCGGCGACTGGGGCAGTTCGGTGGTGAGATGCTGGTGTTTTTCCTCAATAGATGGCGTGACGGCAGCGAGTGATTCGCCGATCAGATCCTGGATGCACTGCACGTCCCGGCGCATGCTGAGTTCGCCCCGGCGAACCTGGGCCAGGTCGTAGAGCGCGTCGACCATGTGTTCGAGATGACCTGTCTGCCGATCGATGAGCCGTGCCGCCCAGTCCAGATCGATGTCGCGGCCCTGGGCGTGCATCAGGGCGACCGTGGTGCGGATCGGCGTCAGGGGGTTGCGCAATTCATGTCCGAGCATGGCGAGAAAGGTGTCCTTGCGCCGATCCTCCTCCTCAAGGCTTGCGGCGTGTGCGCTGCGGGCCTCTTCCAGACGATGCGAGTCGCTGGCATCAAGCACCAGCGAGAGACCCGAAACACACTCGCCGGTCTCAGCGCACAGCACCGAGTTGAACCAGTCGCACCAAATCACTTGACCGTCGGCGCGCACGATCCGGTTGTGAGATGCGTTGTGACGCACGCGGCCTGCGATCAGATCGCTGAGCGCCTGTTCCAGCGGATCGCTGTCGGTCTCACCAAGTAGACCCAACTCCCCCAGGCGACGACCGACGGCCTCGGTACCGACGATGCCGAAGAGGGACTCGGCGCTTGCGGGCCATTCGACGACTCTAAGTTCGCGATCCCACTCGATCGCGGCCAGGGGTGAGGTCTGCAGATGCAGGCGCAGACGCTCGGCGGTCTCGTGATAGCGACGCGCGGCCCGATTCTTCTCGGTCAGATCGATAAAGGTGCCGATCGCACCGCGCACCGTGTGCGACTCATCGAACAGGGGCACCGCGTAGGTCAGCAGATCCAGACGCGCGCCGTCGTCGAATTCGACCTCGACCTCGAACCCATCGACCACGCGGCCCAATGCGGCGGCCTGCTGCATCGGCAGCTCGTCGGCCGCCAGCTCACGCCCGGCGTGGCACAGACGCAAACCTAGTCGATCGGCATCCGGCCCGGTCACGGAGGGATTGGTGTCGATCGGCACCCGCAGCAGCTCGGCGCCTGCGCGGTTCATGCTCATGGCGTGACAGCCCCTGTCGCGGGCGAGGAAGATGCCCACCGGCACGGCATCGAACAGCGCCTCCAGCTCGGCGAGCCGACGCTGGCTCTCGATCTGTAACCCCTCGATCTGCTGCTCGGCGCGGCGTCGGTCGGTCAGATCGGTGAGCACGGCGTAAAAGCCCTGCACCGCGCCCGTGTCGTCGCGATCCGGAATATGGCTCACGGCCGCATAGCGGCTGTCGCCGCTGACGCTGGAAAACCAGTCCTCGAAGTGGACCGTCTCGCCCGAGAGCGCGGTTTCCATCATCGGGCGGACGCGCTCGAAAAGCGCCTCGCCCAAGACATCGCAGACCCGCTTGCCTTTCGCCTGCTGCGGTGTTACGCCGAACCACTGCTCGTAGCGCGCGTTGTTGTAGCGGTAGCAGAGCTGGTCGTCGATGTAGGAGATGAGCACCGGCACCGCGTCGGTGATACGGCGCAATTGGGAGGCGTTCTGGCGCAGCGCCACTTCCATGCGCTTGCGCCGCGTGATGTCTACGAAGGTGATCACGACGCCTTCGATCCCGGCGTCTTCGGCGCGGTAAGGCAGGATGCTGCGCAGATACCAGCGGTAGTCCCCGGTGCGGATCTCGTGCGGCTCGGCCTCGCGCCCCGCCGCCACGGCGCGCGCCGCCTCGAGCAGCCCGGCATCCTTAAAGCGCCAGGCGATGTCGGTCACGCAGCGGCCAATGTCGCTGGGGATCAGGCGCATCAGCGGCTCGATGGCCGGGGTGTAGCGGCGGATGCGCAGATCGCGAGCGAGAAACAGCGTGGCGATCTCGGTGCTGACTAAGAGATTGCTCAGGTCGTTGGTGGTGTTCTCCAGCTCATGGACCTTGCTCTCCAACTGACTGTTGAGGGTGGTCAGCTCCTCGTTGAGCGATTGCAACTCTTCCTTAGAGGTCTCCAGCTCCTCGTTGGTGGACTGAAGCTCCTCGTTCATGGAGAGGATCTCCTCGTTGGACGCCTTTAGCTCCTCGCCCGAGGACTCCATCTGCCCGATCGTCTCGCGCAGCTCCAGATGGGCGCGCTCGAGTTCTTCTTCCAACTGCACGACGACGCCTTCGCCATCATCCGGCGCGTGCTGCGCGCGGCCTTCGACGACCGGGGGCGTCTCGTCCTGGAAGGAGATCAGCATCAGATCGGCGCGCCCCTCGTGCTCCTTGGCCGGTGTCACGGTGATGCGCAACTGCCGCCAGTGCCCCGCGTGGCTGACATGCGCTGGGGCGGCGACAACCTGGTGCTGACCCTGGCGCGCCTCGCGCAGGGCCACGCGCAGCTTGGCGCGAACCCCCTCGCCGACCATCGCAAACAGATCATCGCTCGGCTCTCCAGCGCGCGGGCCGAGGTACTCGCGCACCGGTCCATGGAAATACAACACCCGCTGATCGCCATCCACCAGGACCGAGGCCGGGGTGAATTGATCGAGCAGCGTCTTGCAGGTGATCGCCCCGTAACCGCCCTCGGGGCGGCGGGCGGTGTGGCCGCGTGGCTCCGGCAACTGGCGCATGCGCCCCGCAGTGTGGGGAAATTGCAGATTGGCCGGAACGGCGCCGGCGAGGCGGCGATAGATGCGCCATTTTTTGGAGACGGGTTCAAACAGACGCGAACCCTGCCCCACCGTCTCGGAGCCGCCCAGGAACAGACAGCCGTGTTCGCGTAAGGCGAAATAGAACAGCCCCAGAATACGCTCTTGCGCCTCTTGCTCGATATAGATCAAAAGGTTGCGGCAACTGATCAGCGATAGATCAGAAAAGGGCGGATCGCTGAGCAAATTTTGAGGGGCGAAGACGACCTTCTCACGCAGACGCTTTCTGACCTCGTACTGGTCGCCGTCGCGTGTGAAGAACCGCTCCAGACGCTCGGGCGCGATGCCCGCGACCTGGCCCTCTTGATAGACCCCGGTGCGTGCGTGGGTCAGGGCGTCCGTGTCGAGATCGGTGGCAAAGACGATGAGATCGTCCTTGCGCCCGAGCGCCTCGCCCGCCTCGGTCAACACCATCGCCAGGCTGTAAGCCTCCTCGCCGGTTGCGCACCCCGGCACCCAGGCGCGCATGACATCCTTCTGGCCAAGGCGCTGGTAGAGTTGCGGCAGGATCTCTTCGCGCAGCAGCGCCCAGGCCTCGGGATCGCGAAAGAAACTGGTGACGCTGATGCGCAGATCCTTGGTCAGGGCGCGCAGCTCGCCGGCGTTCTCGCGCAAATACTGTTCGTAGTCGTCGAGGTGTGTGATGCGTTGCAGGGCCATCCGTCGGCGAATGCGCCGACCCAGGGTGCCGCGCTTGTAGCCTCGGAAGTCCTCCTCCCGACACTCCACCAACAGGTCGAGTATGCCGTCGAGGGTTTCCTGAGCGTCGGTGTCCGTGTCGAACGACCCGCCGCACTCATGCAGGTGTTGGAGATAACGCAGCATTCTGTCGGGCATCTCTCGCGGGCGCAAAATCCGATCAACGATACCGGTGGCGATGGCGCTGCGCGGCATGCCGTCGAAACCCGCGCTGCTGGGGTCCTGAGCCATGACCATGCCGCCGAGCGCATTGATCAGCCGCGCCCCTTGGGTTCCATCGCTGCCCATTCCGGAGAGCACGATGGCGATGGACTGCTCGCGCCGCTCTTCGGCCAGCGAGGTGAGAAACTGGTCGATGGGCATGCGCAGCCCGCGCGGCTGGGGCGGCTCACTCAGATGGAGCACGCCCCCGGTGAGGGTCATCACGGCGTTGGGCGGAATCACATGCAGCCGGTCGGGCTCGACCGCCATGCCCTCGCTGGCCTGCACCACCGTCATCGGGGTCTGCGCGGCCAGCAGTTTGGCGATGCTGCTTGTATGGTTGGGGTCGAGATGCATGATCAGCACGAACCCGGCGCCGGTCTTGGCGGGCATCGACTGAAACAGCTCGCGCACGGCCTCAAGCCCGCCCGCCGATGCGCCAATTCCGACGATCGGGAAAGTGTCGTTGGGCACCGTCGATGCGTGTGGGGATTGGTTGGCCATCTGCTCAGAATGCCTCTTATCGATTTTTATGCGTATTTGGATCGAGAAGCCAGTGTAGATTTTCAACAGTTAGCAATTCAATAATGCCATGATACGTAGGGTTTTACATTGCTCGTCGGCATTTACTCATTAAAATTCAGATGTGAATGAGTCGCAAATCACAGCGCCCAGGTGCGGCAGATTGCCGTCGCTAGAACCCCATCGTTGGAGACCTCAATGGTTTCGGCCATCTCTCTTATTGTGTCGCCAAACGCCCTGATGCGCGAGTGCGCACGCCAGGGCGTCGAAATACTCGGCGCATTCCTTGAGCAACAAACGCTGGTGGGCGCGGTCCCGACTTCACTTGCAAGACAGCGCAGGTTCGGCCGATGAAGCACCTCGACGCCCTGCTCGATATCGCTTATGAGGGCTTGCTGGCGGTCGATCCTGATGACTCCAGCATCCGCTATGCCAATGCCACCGCCCTCGCCCTGCTGGGCTACACGCGCCG
>JARIBS010000090.1 GCA_029257385.1 Thiorhodococcus sp. | reverse complement strand
ACAAACTGTCGACTGCATTCTTGACACCGATGATTTTGCTTTCCGGTTGCATTGATTCCATTCTTCACGATTCCGCTTGAGCCACACTTTGGACAATGCATTGCTAATTATTTATCCTATAGATAAGGGCACTACCGTTTTTTCATGTGTCTAGCGTCAAGACTGACGCCCGTAGGCCGCAAGTCGGAGATAGCGTTTTCTATGACTCAATGCGCGACTCTCAACAGAGACTCAAAGCCAAGAGTGTTGTAATTGAAGGCGTTTCCAAAGGCTCACATTCTTCAGCCAAGAAACAGATTATTCGGACAGAACCACCGAAAAAAACCGCAGTTGACTACATTTCAATTCTGGTTCTTTTAGGTTCGCTTGCTGCTGCCGCATTCGTATTTTATCGTTCGAATACAATCGATAGCTTGTGGCCTTTTGGTATTCCTGCGGTAATTGTGTTTCTTATTTTAAATCGTCAGAAAAAGCCAAAAGAAAAATCGTTTCATTGCTCGCGCTGCAGAAAGGTTGCAGAGCATGATTCGCGAACAATCCGAGCTTGGAATAATGGCTTTACTAAACTCTACTGTAGAGCTTGCCACCTTCAGTGGTTGAAAAACAATCCACAGAAAGAGCATGCTCCGACGCAAAGCCGGGGAGGTGGTTGCCTTGGCGTATTGGCATTAATGGCCATAATGCCCGTTTTAGGCGGCGTGGGCTTATATCGGTGGTTGGCATGAGCAGGGCCGCCGAGACCCGCCCATCGAATACCGGTCGCGCCCTACGCCTGACGTGAGACTGCTGCTCTCGCGCACCCTTTGCACCCTTCGAGGTGCGGAAGAGTCACCCGCCGACAATGCGACCAAGAACCTGGATTAGTCACGACATTACCAAGGTCATACTCAGTTTTCAGTCGGCGCCTGGTAGCTGGGATCTTTGGGATTGAGAAAGATGAAATGGAATTGGCCTGGCTCGATTTCGACATAGTCCATGGTCGCCTGATCGAGTAGTGGCACTTGCTCGGGTGCCATAACCACATCGACACCCTCGCATTGAGTAAACTAGGGACAGACAGACCACGGATTCCTGCTGACTGAGATGGTGGCAGGTTCTTTTCATCGCAACACGACACTCGATTTGAGGGTGTTGCACTTACGTTATTGAACACGCGCAGGCTGGGCCAGCATTACCATGGCTAAGCCAACAGCAATAAGGCCTTGTTTCAGGCTAATGGATTTCATAATGTCCTCGGCGTGGTAATTGCGCTTCGATGTTATAGGTAGGTTTTCGCCGATGAACAATAGCTTATCAACCGCAAAAAATCAGGCTAGTGCGGTATCCAGCAGCATCATTACCACGAAGCCGATGATCAAACCGCTGGTGGCCCAGGTTTCATGGCCGGTACGGTGAGATTCGGGGATAATTTCATGGCTGATTACAAACAGCATGGCACCGGCCGCAATGGCCAGGCCCCAGGGTAGAAAATAAACAGACAGGCCAATCAGTGCCACACCCAACACCGCAGCCAGGGGCTCAACCAAACCTGAAAGAACGCCCACGCCCACAGACACGCCTTTGCTGTAACCCACACTGATCAGCGCAAGCGCCACCACAAGACCTTCGGGAATATCCTGAATGGCAATGCCAAGCGCCAGAGCCTTTGCGCCCACCAGGTCCGGCCCGGCAAATGCGACGCCAATCGCTAGGCCTTCGGGAAAGTTGTGCAATATGATTGCCGCCACAAACAGCCAAACCCGTTTCAGCCGGGTGGCCTGTGCCATACTGGCCTCAGAAAGGGCACCGCCTTCAACGCCTTTTATAAAATGCTCGTGAGGCACCATCCGCTCAATCAACAATAAGCCCAGCGCACCTAACACGATGCCGGCGCCCACAATGCTGCCCGCCAGCCACGGGCCAGCACCCTGATCACCGGCAATATCCAGCGCCGGTAGTATCAATGAAAACGACGTTGCCGCCAGCATCACCCCAGCGCCAAACCCCATCATCGTGTCGGTGATGCGCTGCGAAAGCTGGCTGGTAAAAATGGCGGGAATCGTACCCAGCGCGGTTGCTGCGGCAGCAACCAGGCCGCCTATCAGCGCACCCGTCATGTGCGGATCATTGGCCGCCAAGCGTGCGTATATGTCGGGCGACAAAACAACAACAGCGCCAACAACAATTATCAAAACGACCCAGTATCGCAACGCCATAAAACTACCTTTTATTGACAGCCCTGCACGACGCAACCAACGGAGGCTTCGTTCTGGGCAGAAAACGCTTTCAAAAACCGATTGCGACGATGGTGGGTCGGCGTACTTGGCCCGGCACGTCGGGCCGACCGAGGAAAGCGTCGGCCGACGCCAATCAGCTCGATCTACCGATATAGCCCCGAAACCATGATCCGTACCCGTGTCCTGTTTCCGGTGTCAAAAGGCAAAACGCCCCTGTGCCGACCCAAACACCAACCAGATATCCAGGTGTCGTGCTGCAAACAACCGCAATGCACTAGACTTGCTGGTAAAACCTATATAATCTTATTTGGTAATTGTGAGAAACTTGATGATAAACAAATACTTCTTTCTGAATATGAGCTGAGTCGACGCGTCGCCCGCAGCTTTTAATCTAGCCGCGCCGATGCCCCTAACATGAGGTGGATTATGCAAGTACCTTTAGAAATCACGTTTAGAAACGCAGAGCGTTCTGACCCGGTAGAAGCGGTCATACGTGAGCGCGTCGACAAATTAACACAATATTTTAACAATATTATATCGTGCCGCGTCACGCTGGAAGTGCCCAATCGCACTCCCCAGTACGACGTTCTTAATCATCGCGTTGGCATTGAAATCAGTGTTCCGGGCGACGAGTTGATTGTGTCTCGCGAACCTACTGAGCACGATGATTTTAACGATATTTATTTGACGATCCGCGATGCTTTTGATGCCGCAGAGAGCCAGCTAAAGAGCTATTCAGAGCGTCTGAGAGATCCGCGAAAGCCGATCGAAGACTCGCCGTTTGCCACCGTCAACAAGATATTCACCGATGAGGGATACGGATTCTTGCTGACTCCGGACGAGCGTGAAATTTATTTTCACGAAAACAGTGTGGCTCATCCGGGCTTTAGCAAACTCAATGAGGGGGACACCGTTCGCTTTGTTGAATCACGCGGAGACGAAGGCCCTCAAGCCAGCCTGGTCAAGGCCACCGGGCGTTAATTGGCCAGCACACAAACCAGGGACAGACCATGGGTTCCTGCTATTCTCGGACCATCTGTTCCTAGCGAGACAGCGACAGATTGGTGCCCTGACATGCCCGCCCGCATCGCCGCCGCCGGCTTCCTCTGAACACTTGGCGGTATCGAACTGACGGCCAATCTCTGCAGCACCGATTGTCATGCTCAATTTTCGGTAGGCGGCTGGTAGCTGGGATCTTTGGGATTGAGAAAGATGAAATGGAATTGGCCAGGCTCGATTTCGACATAGTCCATGGTCGCTTGATCGAGCAGCGGCACCTGCTCGGGTGTCATGACCACATCGACACCCTCGCACTGCATGCGGATGTCGTCCTCGGTCAGATCGTCGAAGCCCATGCGGTACTCGATGCTGCCGTCCGGGTTTTGTGCCGCGGCCAACCGCAGCGACATCCCTTCGGTGCCACCCTGTTTGGCTGCTTCGAGGACCTGTTGCGCGGCTGCTGTTGTCAGTTTGAACATCTCAGACCTACTCGGTTGGCTTGCGCTTTGGATTGACGAAGAGTTTAACCTAAAGACACCGCGTATCGACCGAACTTGGACGCAGAACGGGCACCGTCAGCCGCCCAGACAGTGCCTCACATGGGCGAGAAAACGCCTGGTCCAGCGGTTGCCCGAGACATCGCGCAGATGGCTGTAGCAGGCCAGTAGATTGCCCTGGACGATGCCGTCATGGGCGCCGTCGATACCGCGTCCGCGCAGCATCTCGTAAGCGTAACGCCAAGTCGGATCGGGATCGACGATGGCCGAGTAGTGGAACTCGTGAGCGGGGATTTCGGTTCGCTCGCCCGCGCCGCCCGGCCAGGGGAACGCGGCCGTCTCTCGCAGTCTGACATAGCCCCGACCCTGCGCACGCGCATGCATCTGCACTTCGGCCTTGAGCGCGCCGACCATGGCGCGGCGTGTCCCATTCCAGCTCAAGCCCTGACAGAGATACATGAGTCCGCCGCACTCGGCGTAGACCGGCAGACCATCGGCGATGGACTCGGCGATGCCCTGGCGCATCGTGCGATTGGCTTCGAGTTCCGCCATGCGATATTCCGGGAAGCCACCACCCAGAAAGAGCGCGTCGACACACGGCAGCTCGGCATCGGCGATCGGACTGAAGGGAACCAGCTCGGCACCACCAGCGGCCAGAGCGCGCAGATCGTCCGGGTAGTAGAAGCCGAAGGCGGCATCGCGGGCGATGCCGATCCTGACCACCCGTCCCGCGCCGGAAACGACACGCTGCGGCTGTGTATAAACCGCTGGCTGTGGCGCCCGACCGGCGATCTCGATCAGCCGATCTAGATCGACCTGCTCGGCGACGCGCTCACGGATGTGCTCGATCCAGGCGTCGGCATCCTCGGTCTCGTTGATCGGCATCAATCCCAGATGGCGCTCGGAAATCCCGATCTCTGCCGTGCGATGCACGATGCCGAGTACCGGCAGGTCGGTGTAATGCTCGACGACCCGCACCAGATTCGCTCCATGGCGCATCCCACCGACTTTATTGAGGATGACTCCGGCGATGTCCAGATCGGGATCAAAGGCCAGATAGCCCAGCAGCAGCGGCGCGATGCCGCGTGCCAATCCGTCGCAGTTGATGACCAGGATCACCGGCGCGCGCAACTGCTTTGCCAGTTCGGCGTTGCTGTTGGCACCACCGAGATCGGTGCTGTCGAACAGACCGACGTTGCCCTCGATCAGACCCAGATCAGCCCCGGTAAACTCGCGCCCGAAAGCCGCCGAAATTTCGTCGCCGTCCATGGTCTGGAAATCCAGGTTGAAGCAGGCGCGCCCGGCGGCCTGGCTCAGCCATAGCGGATCGATATAGTCAGGCCCCTTCTTGAACGGCTGTACGACGAGACCGCGATTGCTCAGCTCACGACAGATGCCGATCGACAGGGTCGTTTTCCCGGACGATTTCTGTGGTGCAGCAATGTAGAGATGGGCCATGTTGTGGGCATACTCACCCGCTTATACGGGTTTTGGCTGCGCCGTTGGTGCTGTGGGCTGCTCTTCATCGGCGGGCAGTAAATCGTCGGCCAGTGACTCCGGCAAAAACTGCAGGACCCGCACACCGACTGCGGTGATGAGCAGCCCGACCGCAACCCCGCCGAGTCCGAGCAGCACTTCCGGGATAGTTGGCCAATAGGGGGCGGCCTGCCCGTTCACGCCATCGAGGAACCCGGATTCGAGGATCGTGCTCCCTGGAAACATCTGGATCGGAAACGCCTGGCTGGCGATGATGACCACGTACAGAGTAGCCAGCCCACCGACGATGACCATGGCACAGGCACCGGCGATCCACCGCCGATCCTGACCCAGCTCGGGATGATAGAGAATGCCCAAAGGCAGCAGACCGCCGATTAGCACCCAGCCGATCCAGAACAAAAAGGTATAGATCCCGCCCCCGAGCAACAGCCAGTACTCCAGCGCGTTATTCTCGGCCACGTAGAGATTGGTCAGGTGGTAGACCAGGGTGAAGTACAGGACGATTGACACGAACAGGGCGAGCAGATTCTTCAGGCGTCTGAGCATTTTTGGACCGATAGGCCGGTCATCGTCGGCGAAGCTGAACATCAGCACCAGAATGAACACCGCCAAACCGTAGGCGAAGGACATGGCGACAAACATCGGCCCCAGAATCGCCGCATCGTAAGCCTGACGGGCGACGATGAAGCCGAAGATCGAGCCAGTACCGGTCGTCAGCGCCAGGCGCCACACCAAGGCCAGAATACTGACCGGGCGATTGAAAGGTTCGCCCTGGCGATCCGCCATGGTCCAGAGATAGGCGATGACAATGCCCATGAAGCCGGTGTAGAGAAAGATGTTCCAGGCGAAAATGGATCTGAAATTGTAGTGTGTCATGGCGACGATCAGGCGCTCGGGGCGGCCCAGATCGGTGACCAGCACCAGCAGACCGCCCATTAGCAGCGCCACCGCAAGCAGGCCGGAGAGCCGCCCCAGCGGTTTGTAGATCGGCTTGCCGAAGGCGCTGCCAATCGAGGCAATATTGAGCGCCCCAGAAGACGAGATGATGAGGAATACGGCGAAGACATGCGGCGTGCCCCAGACCACCGAGTTGTTCATTCCAGTCACCCAGTGGCCCTGGTGCTCCATGTAGCCGAAGGCCAGCGCGGCGACCGCGATGACCGCTGCCAAGATGCCCAGGATGCTCCAATAGCGCCCCGGTGCGATGCGCCATTCGCGATAGACGACTCGTTTCATGCTCGGTTTTCTCCGCCCTGGCTCTGACTAGACACCGGAATAACGCACGCCTGTATTGAGCGCCAGATCCTCGCGGACCTGACGGCTTGGCATGTCTCTGAGCTGCTGGCTGATGCGGCTTTCGGGGTCTTTGAGATCGCCGAAAACGATTGCATGATGGCCCTCGGCGGCGCAGGCATCGACACAGGCGGTCGAATCCTCGCCAGTGTCACGACGATGCACACAGAGGTTGCAGCTCTCGACACAGCCCTTGCCACGCGGGGCGCGGGTGAGCTGGTCGTTGGTGTCATGATGAATGAAGCTCCTGGCCTTATAAGGGCAGGCGATCATGCAGTAGCGACAGCCGATGCAGGTATGGCGATCGACCATGACGATGCCGTCGGCGCGCTTGAACGAGGCCCCCGTGGGACAGACATCCACGCAGGGCGGATGCTCGCAATGTTGGCACATCATCGGCAGATTGGTGATGCGTCCAGTCTGATTGTCCTGCAGCTTGATCTTGCGAATCCAGAGCGCTTTCTGGCTGTCCCATTTAGGCTCGGACAGACCCTCGGGCTTGTCCTGTAGGTTCAGCCCGTTCTCCTGGTTGCAGGCGTCGACGCACGCCGAGCAGCCATCGGCGCATTTGGCCGTATCCACCAGCAGACCCCAGCGCACCGCGCTGGTCACCGGCTCTGAGCGTGGCGCGGCGGAGACGCTGTGGAGAATCACGCCGGGAGCGACCATTGCCGCGCTCACGCCGGCCGCCACGCCAATGAACTTGCGGCGGCTCGAGTCGACTTGTGGACCGCCCCGATCTGTCTTGTCTTTCATGTCAGTGACTTTCCCCGTTACGACCGCTCTGGTCCGGTAGCTTGACACCAGCGGCGCGATGGGCTGCTTGGGCCTCGGCGTCTAGCCCCGCGTGATTCGGAACGGAGGCGTGACAGTCGAAGCAGTTGAGATCGACTGCGACATAGGCATGACAGGCACCGCAGAACTGGTCGGGTCGATCGATCGGCTGAGGCTGGGCTTGGGCGTCATAACTGATGTGACAGTCCACGCACCCGGTCAGGCTGTACTTGGTGCTGCGAATGCCCTCATGGACGGTCGAGATGCGCTGATGCTTGATGAAATCCATGTGCATGCGGCGCATGCGCTCGGTCGGTTCCACGCAGGAATCGAGTTCGGCAGCCCGCGAGCCCTCGACCACGTAGCGTTTCGCGTCGGCCGCCAGGACGGTCTGGGCCGCCAAGACCCAAACCAGACCAACGGCGGCGAGGCTTGCTCTGAATACGGCTTTGGCCATCGGCGCCTCCACGTTGGGTTTACTCCCCAAGTCCCATCTTGATATAGCCGGTGGGACAGACATCGGCGCAGATGTGACAACCGATGCACTTGTCGTAGTCGGTATCGACATAGCGCCCGGTGGTGCGGCGACCTTTTTCGACACGAAAAACCGCATCCTGCGGACAGTAAATGACGCAGTTGTCACACTCGAAGCACATGCCGCAGCTCATACAGCGCTTGGTCTCGGCAATTGCCTCCTCTTCGGTCAGCCCGATGACGCGCTCCTGGAAGTGTCCCAGCACATCCTCGGAGCTTGGAACTTCCTCCTTGCGCAGGATGCGCGGCACATAGTTGAAGTGTCCAAGGAACAGCTCGTCCTGCGAGATGATCTCGGCACCAGAGCGATCCTCATAATTGTGGATCGCGTAGTTGGCCTCGTCGGTCCCGCGCATATCGCCGCTGTTTTCCGACGTAAATGCCACGGGCGCGAGATTGGCCTCAGTCATTTTGTCGAGCAGGTTGAAGTGGTGCACATCGACTTTGGGACGACGCTTGTGCTCGGCCTGCATGACATAGTCGTTGATCGACTCGGCGGCGATCCACGCCTGACCGATGGCGGTGGTGAGCAGATGCGGACGGATGATGTCACCGGCGACGAAATGACCGGCCTTACCGGGAACCTGATAGAACTTGTCTGAATCCATCAAACCGCGACCATTGTCGAGATCCTCCAGCCCGGAGAGATCGCCGCCCTGCCCGATCGCCGAGACGATGAGCTCGGCTTCGAGTACGCGCTCGGTGCCTGCGACTGGCGTGGGGCGCCCGTCCGTCATGGCGCAATCGGCGACCTTAAGCCCGATCGCGCGCCCATTGGCGCCTTTGATCACCTCGACCGGCATCACGCCGTCGAGAATGGTGACGCCCTCGCGGGTGGCGTCGTCGACCTCATGCTCGGAGGCGGTCATCTTGTCGCGGGTGAACAGCGAGGTCAGCGTGACCTCGGCGCCCTCGGCGGCGGCGGTCATGGCGGCATCGTGGGCGACGTAGCCATCACGGATCACCGTCTCGGGCAGATCACTGTTGCCGGTTTTGGTGATGTGACCGAGACGGCGCGCCACCGAAACCACGTCGATCGAGGTGTCGCCACCGCCGATGCAGACCACCTTACCGGCGGTGACCTTCATGCGGCCCTCGTTGAAGGCTTTGAGAAAAGCAACGCCGGAGACACAGTTGGGTGTGTCTTTCCAGCCCGGTACCGGCAGCCCGCGCCCGCTCTGACAGCCGATCGCCCAGAGGATGGCGTCGTAGTCCTGTTCTAACTGCTCCATGGTGACATCAGTGCCGATGCGGGTCTCAAGCCTCACCTCGATCTGGCCCAGATCGAGAATGCGCGCGATCTCGGCATCGAGCTTATCGCGCGGGACACGATAACCGGGGATGCCGAAACGGAACATGCCTCCGAGTCCCTTGTTGGCCTCGAAAATAGTACAGGCGTGCCCCTTGCGGCGCAGGTGATAGGCAGCGGCAAGGCCCGCCGGACCACCGCCGACGATGGCCACGCGCTTGCCGGTGTCTGCGGGCGCTGCATCGAAGCCGTAGTTGTTGGTGATCGCGGTGTCGCCGATGAACTGCTCGACCGCGTTGATGCCGACGAAGTCCTCCAGCGCGTTGCGATTGCAGCCGTCCTCACAGGGTGCCGGGCAGACACGGCCCATCATCGACGGGAAGGGATTGGCCTCGGTGACACGACGGAAGGCGTATTCCTGCCAGGTCATGCCCTCTGGCGGGCGCTCCATGCCGCGCACGATCTGCAACCAGCCGCGGACATCCTCACCGGACGGACAGCTCCCCTGACAGGGTGGTGTCTTGTGGACGTAGGTGGGGCATTTGTGCGAGGTGTCCTCGTTGAAGATCTGACGCGTCAGATCCTCCCAAACATAGTCGCCGTCCTCGAACCGTCGCCAGGAGGGCTTGGTCTTCATCTCTTCGCTGGAAGTTGCCATCTGTCACTCTCCGTCCCAAGTTGAACCTTGATGCGGAATCGGGGGGGGCGTATCAGCGTGCGAACCCGCCACCGCGCCAGGGCGCGGGCCGGTCTCGCTCGATGGTCCCGATCAGGCCGCCTCGTCTGTTTCTTTTTCTGTGTCGTCGTTGCCGGAATCATCGTCCTCGCCCGGCCCCTCGTCGTCCTCGCCCGGCGTGAGCACCAGGGCGTTGGACACAAGCTGGTGCAGACTCACGATCTGGTCCATTTCCATCCCGTAATAGGGCAGCACCTTGGTGAACTGACTTTTGCAGATGGCGCAGATAGCGGCCATGTGCGTCACGCCCTTTTCCTGAATCACGTTATTGAGCGCATCCATCCGGGGTTTGGCGCCCTTGACACGAATCTCCATGAGGTCGTCGGTCAACAGCCCGCCACCGCCGCCGCAACAGAAAGTACGATCGCGAATGGTGTCCTCGTCCATGTCATAGACATGGTTGCAGGTGGCCTTGAGGATGGCGCGCGGGAGCTCGAACTGACCGCCGGGCGTGCTGCCCATACGCGAGGCGCGAGCGACGTTGCAGCTATCGTGAAAGGTCAGCACCTTGTCGTCGTTTTCGCTCTTGTCCAGGTTGAGCTTGCCCTGCTGGATCAGGTCGTAGGTGAATTCGCAGATGTGCTGCGGCACCGGATAGCGCGGATCGAGAAAATCCCAAGGGCCAGCTAGCGTGTTGAGAAAGCTGTAGGCGACGCGCCAAGCATGTCCGCACTCGCCGAAGACGATGCGCTTGACCTTGAGCTTGATCGCCGCCTCGCGGATGCGCTGGGCGAGCCGACGCATGTTTTCGTAGGAGCCGATGAACATGCCGAAGTTCGCGGCCTCAGAGGCGTGGGAGCTGATGGTCCAGGAGATGCCCGCCTCATGAAAGACCTTGCCGTAACCGATCAGGCCGTCGACATGGGGTTCGGCGAAGAAGTCCGCCGACGGCGTGACCAGGAGAATCTCAGCGCCTTCCTCGTCGAGCGGATAGCGCACCTTGACGCCGGTCTCATCGAAGACGTCTTCTTCAAGCCCCTCAAGCGTATCGGCCAGCGCCGGTCCGGGCAGCCCCAGGTTGTTTCCGATGCGGTAGACCTTGGAGATGATCTCGTTACAGTACTTCTGACCGACGCCGATGCTGTCCATGATCTCGCGCGCGGCCATGGAGATCTCGGCAGTATCGATCCCGTAGGGACAGAACACCGAGCAACGTCGACACTGCGAGCACTGGTGGAAATAGCTGTACCAGTCGCCCAGAACCTCAGTGGTGAAGTCCTCGGCCCCGACCAGTTTGGGGAACAACCGACCGGAGAGCGTGAAATAGCGTCGGTAGACCTTGCGCATCAAGTCTTGGCGACCGACGGGCATGTTCTTGGGATCTTTCGTCCCCAGGAAGTAGTGACACTTGTCGGTGCAGGAGCCGCACTTGACGCAGGAGTCCATGTAGACGCGCAGCGAGCGATACTTGCCGAGCAGCTCGCCCATCTTGTCGATGGCCTTATCTTGCCAGTCCTCGACCAGCTCGCCGGGAAAACCAAGCGCGTCCTGCCACTCCGGCTTCGACTTGAAGGGCGCGCTGTGCGCCGTGGTGTCGGGCGTGACCGGCGGAACCTCGGTGTATTGACTCAGCTCTGGAACATCAAACGTTGCCTTGGCCATGGATCAACCTCTCGATGCGGAAGACGACTCGGATTTCTAAAGGCTTCCGGTTGCAGGCCCCTATTGTTGTTCGAGTTTTTTCGCCCAGGGCGCGATGTGGCGTTGCTCGCGCGGGTTGTCGACCTGGTTGCGGCTCGGGCTAAAGAAGAGTCCGGGCGCGTGCAGGAGCTTGCTGTAGGGAAAGATGATCATCAGCGCGGCGACCAGCGACAGATGCAGCAGGAGCAACGGATCGGCCGGCAGCGGCCTGAGATTGTAAGTATAGAGTCCGAGGAAGAACGATTTGACCTCGACCACATCGGTATGGAAAACGAACTTCATCAACAGCCCGCTGAGGCCGATAAGAATCAGCAGGGCGAGGATCAGATGGTCCGAGGGTGAGCTGATGTACTTCACTCGGTCGACCAAAAAACGCCGCGCCCAGAGTCCGGCCAGACCGACGATCATCGCCATTCCGCCATAGATGCCGAAGGGCTGGATGAGCTGAATGGGGAACCAGACCGGTTCCATGAAATAGCGCAAATGCCGCAGCGTGACCAGGAACAGGCCGAAGTGAAAAATCCAGCCAAAAATCCAGGTCCACTTGTTGCCGCGAAACAGGCTCTCAAACAGCACGACTTCGCGCAGCATCCTGAGCACGACGCCAGTGCGCGTGGTTGGCGCCGGGGTTGTTGGGATCTTCAGGGGCGCCGGGGTCCGAGCGTACTGGACGATTTTGAAGACCAGACCGGCAACGAGCACGAACGTGGCGAAGTAAAACAGGAAGGCGTAGAAGTGTGTTAAAAACGCCATGTCTCCGCTACCTCGGTAGGTCTTTACGGGGTCCGGAGACCCGGCCCGTTCGGGCGCGGCTCTCCGGAGGATCGGCTGGCTAGACGCAGCCGGTGGGTTTTGGCAGACCGGCGAAGCGGCACGCCTGTTTGGCCGGGCCGTAGGGGAACAGGCTATAGAGATACTTGCTGTTGCCCTTTTCCTTGCCGAGCTTCTTACCGACGGCCTTGGTCAGAACGCGCACGGCTGGAGCGATCTGATACTCCTCGTAGTACGAGCGCAGGAAGTTGATGATGTCCCAGTGCTCGTCGGTCAGCTCCAGGTTGTCCTGCTTGGCCATGACACCGGCCACATCTGGAACCCATTCATTGAGGTCGGCAAGATAGCCCTCTTCGTCCACGGCGAATTGCTTGCCATCAACCTCGATTGTGTCAGACATCGTGATATTCCTCTTTTGTGCTCTCTGTAAAACAAAAATTACAACCAGGCCTGGACACTGTCGTTTTCCGTGGTGAGATCCACGAAACCCGCATAGTCCACGACACTGATTCCAGCGATTACGCGCTCATCACCAAAACCCCGCGCCTTCAGGTCGGGGCCGAGCACGTAGATCTTGAGTTTGTCCAGCGCGCCGACGACCTGGGACTCTACGCTGGTCCCGGATAGGGCAGCGTAGATCCCATCCTCAAATAACAGGACAGCGGCGCCCTCGGTGGCAAACTTCAGACAGGATTCTAACGAATTCCGTTCGAAGGGTGATTTATTCACGGTATGTAAAATGGTCATGGCCGAAAGTCCTCGGGCAGTTAGGAGATCGCGAGATCAGAAACTGAAGATCGCATCGGCCTCGTTCATCAGCGCGCTGACGCGCGCCGCATCTACGACCTCGACGATATTGTCAATCTCTTCCTCGGTCTCGAAATCCTCCCAGGCGATCTCGACCAGATCCTCCTGTGTCAGCCCGCGCGCCTCCAGTGAGTCGCGATCGACGAAGACGCGCTTGACCTCATAGTCACCCAGGGTGCGATAGGTCGGGGAGAAATTCTTCATCCCGATGCCCTTGGGGTCATGGCCGCGTGTGAGCTGATAGACACCGTCGTCGATGAACAACACGCAGACATCCTGATCGAAGGCGGCACTGATGAGGATGACCTCAAGGGCCTCCCACGCATAGATAGTGCCGTAGGGGGCCTTGCGATTGAGGTACATGAATTTCTTCACGACTTCCGACATATTTAAGCCCCTTAATCGCCAAACACGACGAGACGGTCGGCCTGGATCGCCGCCTCGACCAATTGTCCGAGTCCCGAGATGCGAAAACTTGGATGAATGTTGGTGGCATCCTTGCCATTGCGGGTAGCCTCACCCTCGTCGACCAGGCCGCGGCGCTGTGCTGCGGCCACGCACACGACCATGTCGAGCCTGTGTTGCTCGGCCAGTTCAGCCCAGCGGTTGACGATGTGGCGGTCATCCTGCGGCGGAGTCGTCAGACGTGTCGAGTTGTTGACACCATCGTGATAGAAAAAGACCCGAAAGATTTCGTGTCCTTTCTCCAGCGCGGCCTTGGCAAACATGTAGGCCGAGTCGGACGCCTGGTGCTGGTAGGGTCCCTCGTTGATCTGAAGTGCGAACTTCATCAGTTCCTCCGCGATAACCCCGCCTGGTTAGGGCGGGGGTGTTGACTTCAAGTCGCTTTATTAGAAGCGGATATAAGACGAGCTGTTGAAGCTCGCGCGTGCGCCGCGCCAGGTATCGATGTGATATTTGGTAAAGGGCAGTTCGACTTCCTCGAAGAAGCGCGGCCAGCCGATACGCTCGATCCACTCGTTGATGCGCTCCCAGTCCTTTGCGCCCTCTTTGTAGGCTTTGAGGATCTGCTTGACGATGGCGGTCGCCTCCGGCCAGCGCGGTGGGTTGTTTGGGATACCGGCGGCGACCAGCTTTTGGAAGGTCGGCTTGCCGCGCGCGTTGGAGTGATTACCACCAACCCAGATCGCCAGCTTAGAGTGCTCGGCGTCGTTGATCTGCATGGGCGGACAGGGCGGATAACAGGCGCCGCAGCAGATGCACTTGCGCTCGTCGACTTCCAGCGAGGGCTTGCCGTTGACCATCGCCGGGCGGATGGCGGCCACCGGACAACGCGCCACGACCGAGGGCCGTTCGCAGACGTTGGCCACCAGATCATGGTTGATCTTAGGCGGCTTAGTGTGCTGGATATTGATGGCAATATCGCCCTGCCCGCCGCAGTTGATCTGACAGCAAGATGTGGTGATATGCACCCGATTGGGCATATTGGTATTGCGGAACTCGTCGATCAGCTCGTCCATCATCGACTTGACCACGCCCGAGGCGTCGGTGGCCGGGATGTCGCAGTGCAGCCAGCCCTGGGTGTGGGAGATCATGGCCACCGAGTTCTGAGTGCCGCCGACCACGAAGCCGGCCTCTTCGATGGCGTCGATCAGCGGCTGGACCTTGGATTCGTCGCTGACCAGGTACTCAATGTTGGAGCGCATGGTGAAGTGGATGTGGCCCTCGGCGAACTGATCGCCAATGTCACAGAGCTTGCGCAGCGAGAAGACATCGAGGATACGCTGGGTGCCGGCCTTGACCGTCCAGATTTTATCGCCGCTGTAAGCAACGTGCAGCAGCACGCCTGGGCGCGGATGGTCGTGGTACTTCCACTGCCCGAAGTTCTTGCGCATCAATGGATGCATGTACTGCCAAGGGTCCGGGCAGCCTGATTCGATCGGCTCGCGCATGTCCGCCATTGCCTAATCCTCCAAATATTGAATCATAGAGTTCAATTCAGGAATAAGAGTGCTTGTCAGGATCGGCCCGGTCAGGTGCCGGCCTGCGCCTGACGCGCGAACCATTCCTCGGCCGCCTCGTCCCATCCGTCCAGGCGGACGTAAGAGCTCTGGCGCGGGTGGCTGAGCATGTTTGGATCCGGCTCGATCTCAATGGCGTCAAGAAAGTTGGCCAGACCGATACGCTCGATCATTTCGCCGCAACGCTCGTGCTCCAGGCCATTCTCGGCCCAGAAGTCGATGATGGTTTCGGCCAGCTCGACCAGGGACACGTAGTCTTCCTCGGTTTCGAGCTTCTTGAAGGGAACCACGACGGTGCCCATCAGATCGCCGATCTTGAGGGTGCGCTTACCGCCTATGAGGATGGTCACGCCCTTATCATCGCCCGGATGCAGGGCCTTGGGCATGACGTTGAGACAGTGCATGCAGCGCACGCAATCGCGGTTGTTGACGTTGAGGGTATCGTCGTCGTTGAGCGCGAGCGCGTTGGTCGGACAGCGCGTGATGACGTTGTCGATATAGTACTGGCGACCCTTGTCGGCGATGTAGTTCTTGACCTCGGCCTGATCGACTTTCATGTCGTCGCGCCAGGTGCCGAGCACCGCAAAGTCCGAGCGCTCAATGGCGTTTTGGCAGTCGTTGGGACAGCCGGAGATCTTGAACTTGAACTTATAAGGCAACGCCGGACGATGGATGTCATCGACGAAGTTGTTGACCAGTCGTCGATGGGCCTTCAGCTCGTTAGTGCAGGACATTTCGCAACGCGCTGAGCCTACGCAAGACATGGCGGTGCGCACGCAGGGACCGGCCCCGCCAAGATCCCAGCCGTATTCATTGATTTCGTCGAAGAAGGGCTGAGTGTTCTCGGTCGTGGCGCCAATGAACATGATGTTGCCGGTCTGACCGTGGAA